>JAPLDP010000070.1 GCA_026391695.1 Bacteroidota bacterium | reverse complement strand
GTAGGATACAAAAAGTCAAAGAACGATTATAAGTCCAGCACCGTTTAGCCCAATATGATGAGGCTTTCGGAGCTGAAAATTTAAAGTATGGTTGTTTTGTCTTTCAAATTTCTAATAAATAAAAGTTTTTAGAGGTACCCTGATATATTAAATGTTTGAACATTATTATTACTTTCAATATTCCAATCATGTACGACTCTACCTGTCAAATCCAATAATTGTACTGCAGAAATGGATTGATTATCATTTAATTCAATAGTAAATGCATTTTTTGTCGGATTAGGATATAGATTAATAGAATTGTCCAAAGTATAATTTTCAATATCTGTTTGAAGTTCTGATCTATCTGAATATGAGTATTTATAGGCAAGAGTGTAGGATCCATGAGAGGCCCCTACACCCATAACTTTTACATATACATATCCAGTATAGCCCATATAGAAGTTAACTAATGAACGGTTTGACTCACATCCATTATCATTACCACAAAAATATTGACAGCCATTATTATAAACTTTAATATAAGTATTATAAGTGGCTGTAGCACCATTACCACACCCAGTTTTAAAGGTATAAAACTTTCCAGCGTTTAAATACATCTTGTACACCTGGCAGCCGTATTCATCATGACCACCACTAGCAGTTTTCCAATAAGTTGTTGGACTAATGGTATAATTGTAGTCAGGACAGGTAGAACAGACAGTTTCATATCTATACGCCAATTTAAATGAACCATAACTATAACTGTTCCAGCCTGATACAACCAGGTAAATTGTTCCATAACCACTGGCAGAATTATATTCAACATATGAACGACCCTCTTCACAACCATCATCATTCTCAGCTAGTAGATAACAATTAGAACTTAATATTTTCAAATATGTATCAAAAGATGCAGTAGCACCATTACCACATCCTGTCTTGAATATATATATTCTTCCTGGGGTAACACTTATTTTATAAATTTTACAACCATTGCTAACAATGGAACTACTGTGGGTTTTCCAGGAAGCTGTGGGACTAATAGAGAAGTTATATTCCGGACATGTTTTACATATTACACGATCATCTGTTTCCATTTGTTCTGAAATTGCTATAGTATCCTCTATTGGATCTATAATTTCCGCATCTCGAAGAGATTCCTCAATTATTGGAATCTCATTCTGAGCATTTAGATTATTAATAAAAATGAAATAGATTAAAGAAAATGCCATTAGTAAAATTTTTGTTTTCATGGTTTTAGATTTTTTAAGGTTAATATTCCGTATGTTGTATATTATTTGAACTGATTCAAAATTAGTCTTCATTATTTAAAGCGTGAGTCATTAATTATGAGTATTTTAGTACTCATAGGTGTGTGTTTCTGAGTTTTTATTTGATCTGATATATCCATGAACAACTTCTTTAAGTTCATCATAATCAACTGGTTTTAATAAATATCCATAAACTGAATAATTAATTGCCTTAATAGCGTAATGGTTGAAAGATGTGACTAAAATAAATTCAGAATCAGAATATTTGTTTCTAACCTCACTCATCACATCAAATCCATTCTTCACAGGCATCTCAACTTCGATGAACACCAGATCAGGATTTTTCTCAACTATAGCACTAACAGCACTAACCGAAGCTTCTATGTTTCCTAAAATTTCAACGCCTTCAATCTTGCTTAATAAATTTTCAAGTCTCTCACTCGCAAACTGGTCATTATCAACTATTAAACAGGTAATTGGTTTCATCTAATTCAAAGTTCAATTTTTACTAAATAAAGGTAAGTTCAGGATTCGGGGAATGGGATTATCACAAGTGAGTAAAAGAGTACTCACTAATGAGTATAATGAAGGATGAAAAATGAAAAATGAAAAATGAAAGATAAATATGGTTTTATTCATTAGAAATCTTTCATCTTTCATCTTTAATCTTTCATTTTTCCTCACCCAATGGGGTCACATTCTGTGAATAAATGGATTAATTGTCATGGAATATTCATACGTCGACATATCTGAAGAATTTCTGTGGCTTGGAGCGGAGATCGTCATGATTTCCGGCAAACTGGCAAAGACATCCAATTATGGAGCTATGATCAATCAGCTATTGCGCAGTGGCACATCTGCCGGCGCTAATTATGAAGAAGCCTGTGGAGCACAGAGCAAAGCAGATTTTATTCATAAACTTCATATCTGTTTTAAGGAACTGAAAGAAACCAATTACTGGCTTCGGCTCATTGAAATGTCCAAAATACTACCGGCCGATTCGATTTCACCAGCACTGGGAAAATCTCAGATGTTGCTTAATATTATCGGAAAATCACTGGTGACGAGTAAGAGGAATAAAGATGAAAAATGAAAAATGAAAAATGAAAATGGTATTATTCATTAATAATCTTGCATCTTATATCTTTCATCTTTACTCTTTCATCATTAAAACAAGCTAACTTTGTATTAAAATTTAAAATATGAGCACAAAAGAACTAAAGGAATTGCTTCATGAAAGCATCGAGAATATTGATGATAATGATTTTCTACTGGCGGTCAGAGAATTCCTGGAATTTAAATATAAACCAACCGTCCCTCCCGTTCTTTCAGACCATCAGATTGAGCGCATCGCAAAATCAAAAAAACAGATCGTTGAAGGTCATTCAATGACTAATGACGAGGCTGATAAACTTGTTGAAAAATGGCTCAGCGAATAATCTGGTCGCAAATTGCTGTTGCCGACAGGATTCAAATTCTCGACTACTGGTATCAACGGATCGGAAATAAATCATATAGCAGCCGTTTGGATCATTCTCTCAGGCAAATAATCAAAACGCTTTCCCGGTTTCCTGAAATGTGACGACAACTTGAAAACAGAGAAGAACGTTTTGTCGTCAAAGCTCATTAACGGATATTCTATCAGGTAAAAAATTAGGAAATTCACATACTCCATATTTGGGATAGCAGAAGAAATCCATTGGAATTAAAGATGAAAGATGAAAGATGAAAAATAAAAATGGTATTATTCATTAATAATCTTACATCTTTCATCTTTCATCTTTACTCTTTCATCTATACTCTTTCATACTCACAGAATTCGCATAGTATAGCGGGATGAACTTGATTTTTTGTTGTGGCAATACGGCATAGTGACCTGTATAAAAAATAAGCCCTTCAGGGGTGTTTTTATAGGTATCCAAAAAAAGGTGCATACTCTTCAAACGCCCGGCTGAAGCACTTTTTACTTCAACGGGATACACGCTGTCACCAACCTGAATGACATAATCCACCTCGGCGCTGCTGCTTTTTGCTTGCCGCGACCAGTAGTAGAGCTGTCTGTTCTGAGACAGGTTCAGTTCCTGCCCGACAAACTGCTCAGCTATTGCCCCTTTATAAAGGTGCATAAGGTCTGAAAACATGAACTCCTTAAAGGACTCAATTCCGCGAAAATGATGCATCAGCCCGACATCAACCATCAATGTCTTGAACACTTTTTCTCTGACATTGACACCAAGTGGTTTGGCATCAGGATAAACTGACGGGATCTTATGAAAAATATTCGCCTTTTCAAGTGTCTGATAGGCCTTTTTAATGGTGGGATTCGTAAACCCATCTGCAAGATGAGCATATTTTGTTTGCTGTCCAATGGATTGCGATACTGAATTCAATACGGAATTCAAACAATCCTTATCGACTCTGGGGGAATATTTTGAAAAATCCAACCGGTAACTATTAACAAGTTCGGCAAGGACTTTAAGTGATTCCTGATAAGACAGGGTCTCTGCAAACGTCCTGACACTCTCAGGCATGCCTCCGGTTAAAATATATTTCCGGAGTAAATCAAGTAGAAAAGCATGAAGTGTGTCAGAAATACGCTCCGGTTTTGCATGAATGATCTCATCGGCTTTTTCGTTACCGGTGGCCATAAGAAATTCTGAAAATCCCAGCGGGTGCATCCATATAAATTGGATTCTTCCGACAGGAAATGAAAATTCATTCATTGAGAACTCCAGTAATGAACCTGCTGCGATAACATGTAACTCCGGATATTCTTCATAAAAATAACGAAGAGATTGAATGGCAGACGGGCATTCCTGAATCTCATCAAGGAATAGCAGGGTTTGTCCGGGAGAAATCGTTTTATTATGGATAACTTCAAGCTCTGCACATATCCGCTTTGGATTCAGGTCGGCGATGAATAACCGTTTGAGCTCCGGATTTCGTTCAAAATCAATAAGTATGGTATCTGAAAAAAACTTTCTCCCAAATTCTTTCACCGACCATGTTTTCCCTACCTGCCGTACTCCACGAATAATAATTGGTTTTCGCCTTTTCTGGTTTTTCCACTGCTCAAGTTGTTCGTCTATCAATCTTTTCATTTTAAAATTTTAAAAATACAAGGCAAAATTAAAGAAGTTACTTTAATAATACAAGGGTAAAAGAGTAAAAATGAAGGATGAAACATGAAAGATGAAAAATAAATATGGTATTATTCATTGATAATCTTGCATCTTTTATCTTTCATTTTTCATCTTTCATCCCATTTTCAATAGCCCAGAGGATCAGTTCATGGGTGTTTTTCAGGCCTGTTTTTTCAAGGAGATTGCGGCGGTGAGTATCGACAGTGTTTTTGCTTATAAACAGTTCTTCGGCAATTTGCCTGGAGGTCTTACATTGCACTAATAGCCGCAGGATCTCCTTTTCCCTCTCACTTAGATGAACTTCATCCAGGGGAATATGCTGACCTGTTCCTGTGCCGTACTGCAATTTATGGCATTCGCGGAAGCGGTGCAGGGTATCTTTTAGTTCATCGATGTCGACAGGCTTGAGTAAAAAGTCGAATGCCTCATTTTTTATGGCTTTAATGGCGTATTGGTTATAATCGGTCACAAAGATAAATGTGGGATGGAAGTCTTTTGATTTGATGGCTTTTACGACATCAAAGCCGCTCATTCGGGGCATTTCAACGTCGATGAAGACGAGGTCAGGTTTTTTATGTAAGATTGATTCAATGGCCTGTTCAGGATCGCCCTCCATTCCGATGACTTTTACGTCATCGAATTTGGTGAGGAGAATGGCGAGTCGCTCGCGGGCATCGCGTTCATCATCAACAACAAAGCATGAAATGGTTTTCATTAATAAAAATTTTTCATCTTTCATCTTTCATCTTTCCTCCCCCTTCAGGTATAGTAATCTCTACTTTCGTTCCGGACGGCTGATTGGAGTTATCATAGAGATCATTCACTTCATAGGTGATCTTCACATTGTATAATTGAAAATAGATTTGAAGTATCTGGTCGAGGATATGCAGTCCGCGGCCGGCGGAGAATTGTGAATACTCCTTTTCTTTTGCGCGGCCAATGCCATTATCCGCTATGCAGATCAACAGATTCTTATCTTCCGATTTGATTGAAATATTCAGTATCCCATTCCCTTTGAGATGCTTGATTCCATGTATAATTGCATTTTCAGCAAAGGTGTGTACCAGCATCTTGGGAATGATGGTCTGTGTGTCGATATTCTCATCAATCCGTATGTTGTATTCAAATTTATCATCCATTCTGAATTTTTCCAGCTCGAGGTAATTAGACACATAATCAATTTCCTCAGAAAGTGGAATAGCAGTATTGTCGGAGTTTAAAAGAGAATTCCTCAGCAATTTGGTGTATTTACCAAAGACAAGGTTTGCTTTTTCCGTATCTCTTTTTTCGAAGAGGTTTCCGATGGAATTGATCAGGTTAAGAGTAAAATGCGGGTCAATCTGGGTCTGGATGAATTTCATCTGAAGCTGCGCTATCTCATTCGGCAGGTCATATTTTCGTTTGATGCGAATTTGCTGAGTTTTTTGGCTGACAAAAATAATAATAGCAATAAATAAGTAAATGCCGATATAAATAAAATATTGAAGAAAGAATAAAGGATTCTTGAAATAACTATACAGATAAGTTTGTTCGTCGTGTTGAATAAAAAGCAGTGGCCTTTCTTGCTTTGCCAGTTTAACTGAAAAATCAAACGATCGAATTTCTGATAAACCAATATTAATAACGACTGGATATGAGAAATCATTCCTTGTTAAAACAATGTTCTGAAAATCTATGGTAGGGAAAAGAAACTCCTCATCCCCATCATTGTCAATATCAGTCATATAAGGCGGAGCCAATGATAAACCTATTCTGCCAATCTTGATCTTTTTCTTGTTAATAATATCCAGATCACTGTTAAACTGTTTAACAGTGCCATCTTCATATACCAGGCAGAGTTTATTTCTATTAAATTTATCCAGAGTAAACAAATAAGAATAGTCTTCTTCAAATTTATTTTCAAGGATTCGATGATGAAGCGGATTGTCATTAATATCAAATAGGGATAAAGAAGATTCAGGAGCATCCGTACTTTTTTCTATATCCAGAGCTGCAATGTAAATATTATTTTTATCCCTGAAAGGCGCCACCTGGAGCCATGAATGATGTTCACCGATGCACCTGGGAGGAAAAAGAAAATTTAATTGATGATCCAATACCATCAACCATGTGCAGGTATCGGCATATGCAAGTTCTTTGCGATTTCCATAAGCATTGGTATTACCCATTATTTCATAAAAGGTATCATTATTTAAATCGAATTTTATCGGTTCATATAAAGCTGTACCGGAAATCGGAGAGGAAATAATTGTATCATTTGCCCTGTCGAAAGCAAAGATATTTCGTGGTTGACCTGACCATGCCGTATAAATTGAAAAAACAATCTCTTTCATACCATCCCGGTTCAAATCGAAAACACCTACCGAATCCATCGCAAAATCAATATTACCATCTTTGTCGAGAATATAATTACAGACATATTTCACCTTTTGATTGATAGTTATAAAAAACTTATTCCTCGAAATCGGCTCGAGCCCGTTAATAAAAATGGAGTCATTTCTATATGTAAAAATGTATATCTCGTCCATACCATTTCCATTATAATCACCAAACATGTAAGGTCTATCCGGTCTGAAATTACCTGGTAAACGTGGCTGTTCAAATACTTTTCCATTTTTATGGATAAGAACTGTTGAAAATATATTCCCTTCAGGTTGTTCAGTCGCCAGGTATATTTCTTCACTAATACTATCGTGATCGAAATCGTGATAAATGACTTTTCGTGTACCAACATTTTGTTTCATAAGGAGTACCGCCCTGTAGCGATCGAATATGGGAGGTAAAAGCAGGATGATAGTCACTGCAAACGGCAAGCTTAGTATTAATGGATGAAAAAGAATATGGATGATTCTTTTTTTCATTCTAATAAGAAGGGTGAGGATAAATTACCCCGGTAAATATAGCTAAATTTCAGGGATATAGCAAATTGATATTTCAAAATGACTACAATAAACAACATTTATCTAATTTTGCAGTCCATTTTATAAGCTCAATCCATGAATATAGCCGCATTGGTATCGGGAGGTGTCGACAGCAGCGTAATCATTCCTTTATTAAAAGAACAAGGATATGATCCGTTTATATTTTATATTCAGATTGGAATGGAGGAGGAACCTGGATTCATGGACTGCCCTTCAGAAGAGGATATTGAGATCACCACTTACATAGCCAAGAAGTATAACTGCCGGTTTGAAGTGATTAACCTTCATGAAGAATACTGGAACAGGGTAATAAGCTATACTCTTGATTCGGTGAGGCGAGGGCTTACACCCAATCCTGATGTCATGTGCAACCGGTTCATCAAGTTCGGCAGCTTTGAAGATAAGATGGGCAAATATTTTGACAAGATTGCCACTGGACATTATGCTCATATCATAAATGAAGATGACACCTGTTTTCTTCATACTGCAAAAGACAGGGTGAAAGACCAGACCTATTTTCTGTCGCACATCACTTACCAGCAGCTATCAAAGGTGATGTTCCCACTGGCATATTACCTGAAAAAAGATGTCCGCCATAAGGCAGCGCAGGAAGGTTTGCCCAGCGCACATCGCAGGGACAGCCAGGGTATATGCTTTTTGGGCAAGATCAATTATAATGAATTCATTAAACGGTATGTCGGGGAGAAAAAGGGTTCCATTATAGAATTGGAAACAGGTCGCATTCTGGGTACACATAACGGGTACTGGTTTCATACCATTGGTCAGCGCAGAGGCTTGGGCCTTGGCCAGGGCCCATGGTTTGTTGTCAAGAAAGATGTTAAGGAGAATATCATATACGTTTCCAATGGTTATGATCCGGCGACACAATACAGTGATGTCGTAAATCTGGAAGGATTTGAGTTTATCTCAGGAGACCCTTTTAAAGATTATTCCAAAGGGGTTGAGATCACCTTCAAGATACGTCATACACCTGAATTCACCAAGGGAATTATTACAAAAGACGGTGACATTTTCCAGATCAGGTCAGAGGAAAAGATCGCCGGACTGGCACCAGGGCAATTTGGAGTGGTGTACGACAAAGATGAGAAAATATGCTATGGCAGCGGGGTGATAGGTTAGAAGTCGGCAGCGGAGCGAAGCGACGTCCCGACGAGCGAACGAAGTGAGCGAGATCGGGGTTGACAGTCGGCAGTCGGCAGTCGCCAGTCGGCAGGCATATTTTCTGGATAATACGGTAAGGTTTGGTTACCGGGAACAAACAGATTATTAAAATTATACGTATGGAAAATTTTGTTGCATATAATCCGACCAGGTTATATTTTGGTAAAGATGTCCTGAATGATCTGGGGAGGTCAGTGAAAGGATCTGGCCACAGGGTACTGCTTATTTATGGTGGTGGTTCCATCAAACATAACGGTATCTATGATAAGGTCATGGAACAACTGAATAAGATTGATGCTGAGGTATTTGAATATCCGGGGATACGTCCTAATCCCATTATAGAAGATGTCGACGCAGCCGCCAAGCTGGGAAAGGAAAAACAAGTAGATATAATCCTGGCTGTCGGTGGAGGCAGTGTTATCGATTCGGCAAAAATTATCTCCATTACGATACCGGTAGATCATACGGGCTGGTATTTCTATTCAGAAAGAACCAGGCCACACAAGGCAATTCCTCTAATTGCTGTTCCAACGCTTGCAGCTACGGGATCAGAGATGAATCCGTTTGCCGTAGTTCAGAATAATAAAACCCGTCAAAAGATAGGCTTTGGTCATGACCTCTTGTATCCCCGCTATTCATTTCTTGATCCACAGAACACCTTTTCTGTGCCAAGGAATTATACAGCTTACGGTATAGCAGATATGACAGCCCATTGTCTTGAAGCATACTTCGGTGAAGGTGATGCAACCCTTTCCGACCGTTTTGTTTATGCTATCTTGCAGGAAGCTATCGCATGCAGTCAACCACTTTTGAATAACCTGCATAACTATGATTTAAGGGCAAAGGTCATGTATGCTGCCACTGCAGCGCTGAATAAGCTGACCATAAATGGACGTAAATGGGGTGATTGGGGTGTGCATAGCATCGGACATGTTCTGTCGCTTTTGTTTGACCTTCCCCATGGAGCATCTTTATCGATTGTATATCCTGCCTGGCTGAAGTTTCACAGGAATAAAATCCCACACAGAATAGCTGAATTAGGGAAAAATGTTTTTGGAGTGAAGTCTGCCGGGCAGACTATCGAGGCATTTGAGACTTTTTTCCGGTCTATTGAATGCCCAGTCAGATTAATTGAAATGGGTATTGGAAAAGACAACAAACAGGAAATCATCAATGTAATGAAGCTCAATGAAGCCAGTGGAAATCAATATAAGTTGGCACCTGGGAATTATGCGGAGTTAGTGGAAATGTTTCTGTAAAAGGGATAAAATCTTTATTGTTACAGGTTGCATGTTGCAGGTTACAGGTTCTTTGACATTAAATAACCTGTAACTTGTAACCTGCAACTTGGGCTATTCTTCTTCTTTCGCTTGTTCTTCGTATTCTTTCAGCAGTTTATCCTGGACATCGGCAGGTACCGGTGCATATTCGGCGAATTTCATCGAATAGGTAGCCCAGCCGCTGGTAAGAGAACTCAAAGCTGTGGAGTAGCGTCCCATTTCTGCCAGAGGCACACGTGCTTTGATAGTACCATGTTCCATGCCCATGATGACGGCACGGCGGCTCTGCAGGTCGGTCATCACATTACCCATCTTATCTTCGGGGACAATCACCTCAAGGTCATATATAGGTTCGAGGATCTTGGGAGAAGCTTCCTTGAAGGCCATGCTGAAAGCGGTCTTACCGGCAATCTTGAACGATATTTCATTGGAGTCAACCGGGTGCATGCGTCCATCGTAAACGCAAACACGGATATCACGAGCATAAGAACCTGTGAGTGGTCCTTCTTCCATTCTTTCCATGAGCCCCTTCAATATAGCCGGGAGGAATCGCGCATCAATAGATCCGCCGACAATGCAGTTATAATACATGAGTTTGCCACCCCAATCCAGTTTAATCTCATCCTTTCCCCTTACGTTTACAGCGAACTCTGTATCACCTTTTTGGATAGCAAGAGGAGTCACCGATGATTTGCGCATGGTCTGCTTGAGCTTAAATTTTCCCGGCTCAGGTGAACCTTCGGTGTACGGTTCAATGAGCATGCTGACTTCTCCGAACTGACCTGCTCCTCCCGATTGTTTTTTATGCTGGTACGTAGCCTGGGATACCTTGGTGATTGTTTCACGGTACGGTATTTTAGGTGCGAGGAACTCAATGGGTATCTTATATTGATTTTCAAGGTGCCATTTGGCAATATTCAGGTGAAGTTCTCCCTGTCCTTCGATAATCAGCTGGCGTAGTTCTTTGTAGTAACCGGGAAGAAGTGTCGGATCCGACTTTTTCATGTCATTCAGGGCTGAGCTGAGTTTTTCATCATCGGCTGTGTTTTTGGCTTTCACAGCCATCCTGAACTTCGGATCGGGGAATGCAATAGGAGTAACTGCATCATCTGCATTCTGTGCCGAGTTCAAGGTGTCATTGGTTATTGTGTTTTTCAGTTTAATCGTGGCAGCTATATCGCCGGTGAATACTTTTTCGACTTTTTCCCTATTTTTACCACAGAATACAAAAAGTTGAGTGATCCTTTCTTTGGATTTATTACGGGCATTTATCAAGTCAATCCCTTCATTTAGGGTACCGGAATATACTTTAAAGAATGACACTTCCCCGAGATGTGATTCGATAGTGGTTTTAAAGATAAAGGCCGATGGCGTTGCACCAGGATTGCATTTCAGCTCTTTTCCGTCGGTAGTCTTAGGTTGTGGCACTTCATTGGGAGAGGGTGCATTCTGTGAGATGAATTCAAGCAGACGGCCGACGCCCATATTATGTTTGCCATTGACACAAAGAACCGGGAAAAATCCCCTGGAATTCAGTCCAATGCGCAATCCCTGATTAATTTCATCTTCGGTAAGCTTGCCATTTTCGAAGAAGACCTCCATAAGTTTCTCATCATTGGCTGCAAGGTCCTCAATAAGTTTATTATGCAACTCTTCTGCCTTGGCCTGCTCAGAAGCAGGTATATCTGTGATGTCGGGTTTGCCGCCACCTTCAGGGTATTTAAACATCTTCATTTTCAGAAGGTCGATAATGGAATTAAATCCGAGCCCCGGATTAATGGGGTATTGAACGAGGGTAACACCACTACCAAAACGATGCTTCAACTGTGTTATGACTTCATCAAAGTTTGCATGCTCATGCTCCAGGTGGTTAACTGCAAAGATGACAGGTTTATGATATTTAGCGGTGATTCTCCATGTGACTTCAGTTCCGACCTCAATGCCGCTCTGTGCATTGACTAACATAATGGTTGTATCAGCAACATAAAGTGAGGAAATAACCTCTCCCACGAAATCATCAAACCCCGGGGTATCGAGAATATTGATTTTTTTCCCGTTAAATTCGGCATAAAGAACAGAAGCAAAGACTGAGTTCTGGCGTTCCAGTTCAATATCCCTGTAATCTGATACCGTATTCTTATCTTCGACAGAACCCCTGCGGTTGATGTTACCACCTTCAAACAACATAGATTCAGCCAGCGTCGTTTTTCCCGATTTCGCGCCGCCAATCAGAGCAATATTCTTGATTTCACTAGTTTGATAAACCTTCATTTCTTGTCAATTATGTATTTGGATTAATATAACGGATCCCTTAAAGGGGCTGCAAAAATATGAAAAAGTGATTAATAATAAAATATTGAGGGAGAAAAATAGGGATAAAAGCTTCAAGATGCGAGCTAAAACCTGTAATTAAAGGTTGCAGGTTACAGGTTGCAGGTTGAGCGAGGCGAAGCCGAGCGAAATCCCGATGAAGTCGGGATTAGAGGTTACAGGTTACAGGTTGCAGGTTACAGGTTGAGATGAAAGTTAAGGAATATGCTGAATTTTCAATGAGATTCGGATAGTAGTGATTCGCTTCGGAGTATAGCGTATGTTTCCTTCCATTTCTGTTCAGTCATTTTTGCACCTATGACTTCAATAACCTTGGCAGAAAGTATGGAAGCTATACGTCCGCATTTCTCCAGGTTGTAACCCTTTATGAGGCCATAAAGAAAACCGGCGGCATACAGATCTCCGGCACCTGTGGTGTCAATAGGGATGATCTGATAACCGTCAACGGTAATAATTTCGTTATGATGTTTTATCAGCGAACCCTTTTCTCCCAGCTTCACAATAGCCATATCACATTCATTACCGATGATATCCAATGCTTTTTCAGGGGTTTGGCCTGAATAGGCCTTTGCTTCTTCTTCATTGGCAAAAACGATGTCGACATTTTCTCGGATGACCGAATGAAGGAATGCAAGGTTTTCATCCACAATATTATAGCTTGCCAGATCAAGCGAGACTTTAAGTCCTTTTTCTTTGGCCATTCTAACGGTGGCAGCCAGAAGCTCATGGTTTTGGACCATGTACCCTTCAATATGGATAATTGCATAATCATCGAAAAGCCCGGGATAGAGATCACTGACCGATAGTTCCATAGCAGCGCCGAGGTAAGTTGCAAAAGTTCTTTCCGAATCCATGCTGACTAACGCTATCGCCCTGCCGGTTTCGGTATCGTCATAAGAAAGATGTGGTTGAATATGGTTCGTCTTCAGTTCGTTTAAAAAGAAATGTCCGAATTCGTCATAACATATTTTCCCGGCAAAGCCGGTTCCTATACCCATTTTTGCGAGGCCATGGATAGTGTTGGCGGCTGAGCCGCCTGATGTCATGGTTCTCGGAAGATGTGATGTATCATGAAGGATTCTGTCGGAAAGATGTTTATCAACCAGTTGCATGCTGCCTTTCGGAAGAAAGAATTTTTCAAGAAGAGAGTCATCGTCAAGCTTGGTCATGATATCTACCAGAGCATTGCCAAGGCCAAGGATTTTTTGCATTTTCAGAGATGAAGTTAAATTTAAGTTACAGGTTGCAGGTGACAAGTTGCAGGTTACAAGTTGCAAGTTTGGTGTATCAATAATTATAAGCATAACCTGTGACCTGAAACTTGTAACCTGTAACCTAGATAGAAATTTAAACAAAGATATTGTAAATTGCAATTTATTATATAATTTTGCCCCGCTTTTTAAGAACCCTACAAGTTTAAGGATATATATATTATTTCTTGGAAACTTGTGCACGACAGTCCCCAATAGCTCAGTTGGTTAGAGCGACTGACTGTTAATCAGTAGGTCTCTGGTTCAAGTCCAGATTGGGGAGCATGAAAATCAAACACTTACTCAGTAATTTGGGTAAGTGTTTTTTGTTTATGCCAGGTTCTTGCCATGTTTTTAGGAAAACACCTACTTGAAAACTTATTGGGCAGGAATCCATTTTAGAAAAACTCCTGTCAAGTGAAAAGGTTTAAAGCCATCCTTTCTGTTGTTTTAATCACGCCCGAAAACTCACAGCTTCCTGGATCGAAAAGAGATCCTGCCTGGACGTGCCGTTCCATTTTATCAACTTTAGCCGGCACAAATTGACCATATCACTGATTTGATTGTCTGAAAGATAAGATGATCAGAATAAATTGGCGCAGACTGATTAGTTTGTCCGGCGTATGTAATCAATCAAAAATTCAATTTAAATTTGTATATTAGTCAAAATTAATCCGATCACATTAAAATTGGTGTTTTAGGTTCTTAAAAAAGTCAAATAACTAAATGCTGTTTGTGATGAAAAGAATTCTTCTATGCTTTGTCTTTCTTTACGCGGTAAATAATTTGTATGCACAATGGGTGCATACTTCATATTTGATCAATTCTGTCGATACCTATGTTAGTAATGTTGTTTTCACTTCCCCTAATGGGGGTTATTATTCAGATTATTTTATACCTGAGGAGTCGGAGCACTATTGTGAATATGATATATACCGGACAGATGATGGTTGGCAGACATTCACTTGGGTTAATGGGGGAGGAGGAAATTATGAAGCTGCTGCCAATATCGGAGATCTGATTTTTCTCAATGATTCAGTGGGTTATAAACTGGTGTTTGGTATTTTTCCGTATATTAAAAAAACTGTAGACAAAGGGCATACCTGGTCAGATGTACCACACAATGTTAGTCTGTATGATATTTATCACATTTCCTATCCTGCTGAAGATGTCGGCTATTATCTGTCAAGTCCTGCACAGATTATTGCCTCTTACGAAGGAGACTGCCACCTATTGGATTTTCCGGGTGAATATTATGGTTTCGCAAATATTTCTTTTATCAATGACTCAACCGGATTTGTTTTTTGCCGTGACACATTGAATAATTATGTTTGTATCAGAACTTCTGATTCAGCAAGGACCTGGACCGGGGTGCTAAATCAACCGAATGGCCAATTCAGGGGAATTCATTTTCCATCCAATAATGTCGGGTATATGATAGCGCCTGGTGGTCTAATGTATAAAACAACAAATACCGGTAAGAACTGGCAAATCCTTCCAACGGGAGTTACCCGAAATCTGAACTCGGTTTATTTTATCAACGACTCAATAGGTTATATTGCAGGTGATAGTGGCCTGATCATGAGTACCAACAATGGAGGGTCGAGCTGGTCTTCTGAAGCAGCAGGAACGACTTTCAATATAAAGAAAATCTATTTATCGGATACCTCCAATGGCTTTTTTTATGCCGGGGCATCAATCTTTCGCAAATCATCAACAGGGATTTTGGATACTGTTACCGGTCTCTATGCAGTCGTGACCGGCAATTATGTCCATCTGGAATGGACGGCTCCCTCGTCCGGTGGTGTTTTGGGATATAATGTGTACCGCAATGATACCCTGCTCACAACTACACCTGTCATTATCCCGATTTATGATGACTCCCTGGTTCCCAATGGCCTGCAAACCTACTGCGTTTCAGCAGTCTACGGTACAGGTGAATCTGATACCGTGTGCACAGATGCTATGATCACTTATAGCATTCCGGAAGAGGAAGCATCTGTGAGGATTTATCCGAATCCCGCTGACGAGGTGATTAAAATCGTGTCCCCTGTGAATTTCAGCCATATACGTATTCTTAACCTTTTAGGACAAGAAGTGTATCAGTATAGTGCTCCCTGTAATAACCTGAGGATACTCACCACAGGAATTCAAGCAGGCCTTTATGTGTTGCAATTCACCCTGGAAAACAGCACCATTGTACGTAGGATTTCAATTAAGTAAGACGGTAATTTTAACTTAAACCAAGACATCGCGCATATGTAACGCATGCCTGATAATCGGCGCTGTTTCTGAAATCGAGAAAGCTTCTTTTTATATTTGCTCCACTGTCGCATGGCTGGATGATCGCTATAGATTGGAAACCATTCCTACTTTCATTTGGCTGAAATCCTGGGAAGCCCGCAGTTGCATCTTTTCTAATCCCTTCTTACCAGCAATTCCATTAGCCGATGGTTGATATAATAAGTGCTTTTACTAATCTTCAAAGCGGTCAGCAAACCATCCTTTTCGAGAATTTTAAGGTAATTTGATGCTGTCTCCCTGTGGGCAATTCCCTTTATAACCAATAATTCAATTTTAAGGTACGGCATATTGAACATAAGCTCAAACAATTCGTTCCGTTTTCCGAACTTTTCGAGTGACTTGAATACTTGGGGCTCCAATTCCTTTTTTAGTTGCAGGATATCCCTGATCTTTTGTATAGTGAGTTGTGCGGTTTCATGCACAGCTGTTGTCATAAAAAGTATCCAATCACGCCAGTTTTCCTTTTGGGAAACTTCATTGAGAAGCCTGTAATAATCCTGTTTGTGATCTATTATGTAGGCACTGAGATACAACACAGGGTGGGGCAGTAATTGCTGTTGAATCAGGTAAAGCATATTCAGGATACGACCTGTCCTGCCATTACCGTCAGAGAATGGATGAATGCTTTCAAACTGGTAATGAATCAATGTAAGTTTGATAATTGGATCAAGTGGACTCAGCTCATTAATATTTATGAATTTCTCAAGGCTTGCCATTTTTTGGCGTATTTCTTCCTCACAACAGGGTGGGGTGTAAATGATATTTCCTGTTATTGAATTTTTTAAAACAGTTCCTGGTTGAACCCTGATTCCCGACTGATTCTGCTTTATTCTTTGTACAATGTCCACTAAAATATTTGTCGTAATAAAGTTTTGATTATCTCTCATAAGGTGTAAACCTGATTGTATCGCCTCTCGGTATGATAAGACCTCCTTTGCAGCAGGATTTGCATTTTCTGCGTTCAACACGGCCTGATAGAGTTCATCCTGAGTGGTCACAATGTTTTCGATGGCTGAACTGTCACGACTCTCTTGCATCACAACAGTATTGAACAATAGATTCAACAAAGCTTCTTCCGTCATAGTCTCACACAGTCCTTTCAGCTCTGCAAGACTGCGGGAAGCTACTATTACGTGGTTTAGAAGCAGCTCACTGGTTTCGATATCCATTTTGGGCGGCAGATCTGGAAGATCATTATATGGAACTTTCGGGTCGTAAGTCATTAGTGTCGGATTTTTTAATTATTACCGTCATTACCGTCATTTTATGCCGGATGAGATAGCATACATACATATTTATGTCGTGCAAAGATAAATAATTCGACATTAAAGTGCTGAATTCTTTCTTCATCCGACATGAATAATTTATTATGTCGAATATCTTATATTTTTCCGACATATAAATAGATCAAACTCATTAAAAGGAATCCCCCCTGGTTGCAACTTTCGTAAGTTAGGGGAGCAGAAAAAGGGATGTCATCCCGTCAGAGATGACATCCCTTTTTTACATCTTCATCCCCTTCATCCTCCCATCCAACTCCTTCCGGTTCCTCAAATATTTCCCCACTTCCACCCAGAAAGCCTTTGAGTGATCCTTGTATTTCACATGACACAGTTCATGGACGATAAGGTAATCGATCAGAGAAAAGGGCAACTTTATTGCCTCGGTGTTGATCACGATGTTGTTTCGTGGTGTGCAGCTTCCCCAGCGTTTGGTTTGTTTGCGAAAATGAAGCAAACCATATTTTAATCCAGTCTTTTCAGACCATTTTTCCATTCTCGGTGTAATTTTTTCGGCAGCTTTCCCCCGGAAGAACTCATCCAACGCCTTATGAATATCTACCTGGGTATTCTTCCCACTGGTGGTGATCCTGAAGCGGGAATGGTTAAACTCAATCTTTGTTGCTTCGATGCTATCGTTGAAATAGACCTCTGTGTAATATTTTTTCCCGAGATACAGAATTCTGGAACCTGTTACGATATCTCCTTCCTTAACCGATTCCACCAGATTTAGCTTATCCAGAATCCATCTGGCTTTCTTAAGAACGTATTTGTCAGCCTGCTCTCCGGAGATGGGTGCTCCTTTGAGGATCACTCCATGATTTTTTTCTACAACGATATAATGCGATTTCAGTCCGTTTCGCTCCTGTATCGAGTACTGTATCGTCCGGTCACCATATTGTACTTCAGGCATGCTTATTTTTGGCTATTAGTTCAACCAGTTCCTTCGCCTTGAGGCGGGCATCGGCCCGTTCCATTTTCTGCAGTAAGACCTTGATGATCTTGTTTTCCATCTCCTTTCGCACCATGCCCTTATCTTCCCAGCCCACAATACTCATCTCTCCTTCGATGACCTCATAGATTTTTCGGGTAGCATACTCAGCTTCATCATCAAAAATGGTTTTCATGGTGTTGTAAACCACTATCTGGTCTTCGGTTTCAAACCCTTTCTCTTTCCCCTCTTTGTTTTCATTGATGATGATATCCTGTATTTCGGCAAATGCCTCCAGCAGTTTAAGCTGTGTGATGCGATCTTCTTCCCGTTCTTTAATGAGTTCTTCCAACCGCTGTGCAAGGGGCTTGAAGAAATCAGGGTTACGATCCAGCCCGACCTTAATGATATGCTTAAGATTGTTGCGCATCTTCAGCTCCTTTGTGGCCGGTGATGCGTTCAGGATATCTTCCCGGAATTTATCCTTGTCAATAATTGAAATGGGTTCCTGAAGCAGATTATCAACTCCTGTGGCTTTCAGATGCTGGTCGACCATTTGCTGGAGCTTCAGGCTCTCATCCCGTGTGATCTTCAGCTCTTCATCATCCGGATAGGCATTCCGGGCCCTGATCTTGATCTCATTGAAGAGCTTGAAGTCGGATTCAAACTTTCTGGCAGCCACATTGGGCAGGACAATGGCAATGGATTTATTGAAATTCCTCAGCAGCTCCTTGAATTCATCCCTGATGTTGATGGGCTCAATGTAGCGGATGGCTGCATCAATGAACTGATTTCTTTCGTATTGGCGATCTATGCCAAGTGGTTTGAAGAAGCTGACCAGTTTATTGTGATTCATTTCCAACCGTGGCATCTCCTCGGAGAGGCTCTTCATGATATCCGATAGCTTCAGATCGCCGGAGAAAATTTCAAGCGCCTGAATCAGAAATGCCGTGATCCCAAAATAATCAATGATGAACCCTGCTTTCTTGCCTTCCCGGGAGCGGTTTACCCGTGCAATGGCTTGCAGGAGGCTATGCTCTCTTAAAGGTTTATCAAGGTACAGGCATGATGCAATGGGTACATCATATCCGGTGAGGAGCATATCCGATACAATCAGGATGGCGGTGTTATCGAATCTCAATTTACCCGACTTCTCTTTGTCAGCTTCATTACCAAAGGGTAATTTGAAATTCTCGATGACATTCTTGACTTCTTCGGTAGGAGTTGCAAGAATGGGCTTCTTATCTACGTGGGTCTTGTTGTAATCGTTGGCCTCGTAAACCTCCCTGGCAATGAAATCGGATTTTGGAGAGCCCAGGCTGATCACCACCCTGGTATTCAGGTCATGAATCCCCTGTACTTTCAGCCTTTCAAATGTTTCTTTGTACCTCAAAGCCATCGGTCTTCCATCACAAACAATCATCGCCTTATGATCGTCAGGGAAGATTTTACCGGTATAATGTCCGATAATATGGCGGGTGATGGCTTCAATTCTCTCAGTTGAAAGCTGGTACTTGTTAAGGGCTTCGTTCTTGAGCTTATCCTGTTTCTCTTCGGAAAGGTGCCCGAATTCAGCTTCAAATTGTCTATCCAGCTCTTCTTTCCTGACGTTAAGTCTGGCAATACCCTCATCGTATAGAAGTTCCACAGTAGCACCGTCCTGAACCGATTCTTTGATAGTATAAACATCGATGTACTGTCCACCATAGAATTCACCGAGGGTTGATTTTTCTTCTTTGGAGATAGGTGTGCCTGTAAATGCCAAAAACTTGGCTTTGGGCAGGACGGTTCGCATAAATGCAGCCAGAAATCCATAATGACTTCTGTGGGCTTCATCCACCATCACATAGATATTTTCCTTTTGGGACATCTCTTCCAGACGGATTTCCTCCCGTTTGATCTCAACCCATTTGCCACCTTCCAAGACCTTGGTAATCTTGGTCAGGGTTCCATCTTTAATGGTTTTCTCAATGAGCTGGTTACGGATCTCTTCCTGCGCAGTCAGGTCTGTGGTTTCCGAAGTTTCTTTATCCTGTTCCTGAAATTTCTGAAGGGTGGTGGTTATGATTCCTCCATAATCATTCCTGAGCAATTTTTCCAGATGAACCACCGAAGATGCCTGGTTGACATTTTTGAACCCGCAGTTGATGAAGGTGGTAGTGATCTGCCTGTCGAGATCGATCCTGTCGGTCATGATGATAACCGTGGGATTTTTGAATCCGAACTCTTCTGCCAGAAGTTTACGGGTGATGTACGCCATGGTAAGGCTTTTTCCACTACCCTGAGTATGCCAGATCACACCACCCTGATTCTGCTCCTGGAACTTTTTAATGGCTTTGTTGGTGGCTCTGATTTGTGGGTAACGAGGGAGCTTTTTAATGATTCTTCCTTCATCCAGTTCAAAGATCACGAAGTGGCGGATCAGATCAAGAAGATGTTCCTTTTTAAAGAGATTGTAAATGAGAATGTCCTGTTCAGATGGAGTTACACCCAAGAGAGCTTCCAGATCAGCAGTATCCTTGACTCTGTAAAATGAATAATGCTGTTTTCCTGCTCCGATTGCTCCATATCTTCCTCCGACTTTAAAAATGCCTGCACAAATCTGGTTGTACCAGCAGAGTTTTTCGGAGTTCTGTTGATAGTATTTAAGGTCTTCATAAGCTTTATCAAAGGCACTCAGCGAATTGGGCGATTTACATTCGATGAGGGCAATGGGAAGACCATTCACGAAAACTGTTAGATCGGGAATGGAATTCATTAACCTCCCGTGGAACTTCATCTGGTTAACGATCAGAAAATCATTGTTTTCAGGGTTTTTGTAATCAATGAACGATACGGGTTTGTATTCCTCTTGGCCGTTAATAACCTGTTTTACCGAAAAATTTGCTCCCCTTATCAGCTCCCAGGCTCTCTGGTTGGATTCCATCAGGGATGCTGAGTAGATATTTGTTATTTCATTAAAAGCCTTCTGAACATTGTTTTCGCTGATTTCCCATTCGCTGATTGTGTTAATACGCTTTATGGTTTGAAGAAGTCTGTCTTTCAGGATCACCTCCGAGATATTATCCCGTTCATCGGTGAGTTCGCCATCGTAATACTCGTATCTGAGCTTCCTGAAGAGTTCAATGGCGGGGAGTTCGGAGTGAATGTATTCAGGGGAAGTATTCATTTTTTGCCTCTAAAATCAAAATATTTTTGATCTTTAATTTTTTATGTGTATCTTTGTGGCGTTCTTTACCTAAGGTCTGGAACCTACAAAGGTCTCAAACGCTGAACCATCAATCAGCGTTTTTTTTATCACTCTATTTGCTTATTTTCCCTAATCTCAGCTTTTTGATATTAAAAATAAATCGTCTCGTTCTTTTTCCAATTTGAAAAAAAGTACAGTGTACTTTACCTATGACATTTGACCTTGGCTTTACAAACATTTGATAAAACAATCATTTAATATATTACTATACAATGTTTTATAAAAATATATTTTAACACAACATTTGACAATAAACGTGGAAACATTTAACAATCTTCTATAATGTTAAGTCCACCTTCACCCTCACCTTGCCGGTCAGCAATTGTTGCATCAATCCCTTCTTCATCTCTTCATATTTGGTCTTCTTTTTTTGAAGAACTTCAAGCTTTTGATCAACTGAGAAGAGGATTTCTGAGATTTTCTGTTGCTCTGGATATGGAGGAAGCAAAATTCTTAAATTTTCAACGTCAGTCGAATTTATGGCTGGATAATTTGAACCTACCAGTAGACTTTGAATTTGGCACTGAAGTAATTCATAATAAAGGCTTTGATAAATAAAATAACCTATTGCTTTTTGAAGAGGGGTAATTATTGCAAAACCAGTAGAACAAATAATTTCATTGGTTTCAAAGTTTGCTATCGCATATCCAAGCAAATTTGGTCTGACTGTTGCCATAACATCTCCATTCTTTAGAATCCGTCTTGCTCTCGATGGTGCAGTCTTGAACTGGATTTTTGTTCTGGGGAAATCTATTTTACCAACTTTGACGGACGCTAAATCTATGTAGTAAAACGAATATTCAGGATCAGTATCATTTGAAAGAGATTGGTCATTTACAATTGCTATATCTGATAATTTGTGTATCTCCCAGCTCTCCGGAATCTCCCCCAGCGGTGAATCTTTGAATTTTGTATGCCCGATGCCTCTGGTAAGCAGCCGTTGCATCAAGCCGTTTTTAAGCTGCCGGGTTTGGATTATTCTTTCATTGATGGCATCAATTTTATCATCAACGGTGGAGAGGATGGAGGCGATTTTGGATTGTTCGGGAAGCGTAGGTATAGCTATTCTTAGTTTAAGCAAATCCTTTGTATATATTGCTGCTACGCTTGTTGTACCAGTTGCTATATTTCGCAACTGTTCAATGCAATATTTTGAATTGAAAACAAAATTCATGAAATAGTTTGATGCGACCCTTCTCTCATCAAAAGTCATTTTCATAAGGTTAGAGTTATATAATGCCTCATCAAGTTCATTTTTCCAAATAGCAACTTTGCCAACTAATTCCAGAGTATTTCTTGTATTGAAGAGTAAATCTCCTTCTTTCAGGATGTAATTGTTTTGGTACTTCTCGTTAATAGGAATAAATTCAACTTTTTTTAAATCAATTTTCCCTCTACCAATGTTTCCCATCTTCATCAGAGGAAGCCCAGATTCAGTTTCTCCATTATTATAATTACCCCCTAATCTGCCTTCAATAAGTATATCCGCCAATTTCACAACATCCCAATCTTCAGGGATCATCCCAATCGGTGTATCCTTGTATCCTTCCTTCATAAGTCACTATGGTCTAACTGGTTTTTTGCCAATTCAATGGCTTGATATAGCTTCTGTTCAAGCAATTTACGTGTCGGCAATTGTTGCGACAGTGTCGCAAGAATTTCCCCCCATTCTTCAGGTAGCATCCCAATCGGGTAATCCTTGTATCCATCTCTCATAACCCAAGCTCCTTCAGATACTGGTTCAACTTCTCATCAATGGCTTTCTCTTTCTCTTCCAACCGCGTAATAGATTCTCTTACAGCTTTCAGATCGATCTCTGTTTCGGCCTCATTGGTATCGATATACCTTGAGATATTCAGGTTGTAATCGTTCTCCCTGATCTCAGCCATACCGACTACCCGCATGAACTTTTCGATGTCCTGTTCTTTATCATAGGCATCAACAACCTTTGCTATATCTTTTTCCTCAAGTTGGTTCTGTACCTTACCCTCCTTGTATTCACCGGAAGCATCAATAATTATGACCTTATTCTTCAGCCGTTCAGGTTTCGATTTGTTGATGATCCATACAGAAGCTGGGATACTCGTATTATAGAATAGAGCAGATGGAAGTCCGACAATCCCTTCAATAATATCCTTTTCCAGCAGTTTCTGCCGGATACTCCCTTCGGTTCCTCCACGGAACAGGGTACCATGAGGCAGCACAATCCCCATTCTTCCATCTTCTTTCAAAACAGCCACCATGTGCTGCAGAAAAGCCAGATCGGCATACCCACGGGGCGGGATACCATACTGGAAACGCCCGAATTTATCCACCACCACCTTATTGTAGTTCGGGGTGATCTCCTTTTCTTTACCGTCTTTGTCCAGCCTCTTTTCATTATTTGTCTCTGCAGGAGTCCACCATTTATTCTGAGAAAAAGGAGGATTTGCGATAACACGGTCAAACAGCATCAGGTTGTTCTTATCATCCTTGTGCTTTGGATCAATCAGTGTATCACCTTTACGGATATCGGCATCCATAAAGTTGTGAAGGATCATGTTTATCTTGCAGATGGCCCATGTGCCAAGGTTCTTTTCCTGTCCGAACAAAGAGACATTGATATTATTCCCGACCTTACCATTGGGTTGTTCAGCAATGTACCTGGCTGATTCGATCAATAGGCCGCCAGAACCAGAGGTTGGGTCGAAGACCAGATTTTTTGGTTGGGGTTTGATAAGTCTGACGATTAATCTTACAACCCCTTTAGGAGTATAGAATTCTCCACCCTTCTTACCAGCATCATCGGCAAACATCTTGATCAGGTACTCATAGGCATCCCCTAAAACATCAGGGGTATAGAGTTCAGAATTCCTCAGGGAATACTGGTTGAAGTGCCTCAGAAGCCTCTGCAGGACGGCATCGGAGAGTTTTTCCTTATCCCCGAATTTAATGGCGGTCATCACCCCTTCCAGTTGGGTGTTATCCCTTTCAATGGCGGCAAATGCTTTATCGAGAGCTTCCCCGATATTCTCGGTTTTAGCGGTGAGAGATTTCCAATGGGCTTCTTCAGGTATGCAGAAATATGGTTCATCTTCAGCGTCTTTCTGGCTGAGGTTCTCTTTCTTCATAATGTTTTCGACCTCTTCTTCAAATACGTCATTGGCTCTCTTTAGAAAAAGCAGCCCAAAGATGTAGTTTTTAAAGTCACTGGAGTCGATGCTGCCCCGAAGGATGTTGGCTGAGTCCCACAGCCAGGTTTCGAGAGTGGAGAGGGAGAGGATGGTCATATTGGAGTGGTAGTGTTTATTGTGAACCTAACTTATTGATTTTGTTGATGTATTACACAATACGCGTATAGCGATACAACAAATTTAAAGCAAATATTGAAGTGATGGATGAAAGGGGAGATAAAATGCCTCATCCCTTTTTTATGACTTCTTCAACCTCACCTCGATATTCATTTTCCAGACGCTAACCTGCGAAACCATGAATTCGCGCCATTGGATATCACCAGGTTCCAATTCGAATTCTACATAATTGTCATAGCCTTCTGTTGTATATAACCCATCGGGAAGTGCATCGAATTCATCAAGGTAGGGGCGATACTTATAGGGTGTGAGTTTTATTAGCAATGTTTCTCCGCTGATATTCGCAAACTCGAATAACCGGTTTTTAGTCTCGGGATTATATTCTGTGCTCACTTTGAGATAATTGGAATATTCCCTGATGATCGTCCCTTTATCACTGCCAGGGACCAGGTTGTTACCCATGATAATGATGGCCACGGCGATAAGAAGAAAAAAGCCGAGCTGTTTAACAAATAAACGGCGATTGATAGACATATACAGTTGATTTTAAGTTATTACTGATTTACTTGTTGCATTTAAAATGGAAGGACTAAAAATAATAAATCAAACCGGTTTAAACAAACTTTATATCTTTGAAAAAAGGAATTAGCTTTTAATAGTTGTCCATGCCATTAAAGGACAAAGTAGTTTTAATAACCGGCGCTTCCAGCGGCATAGGTGCTGCGGCAGCAATAGCATTCAGCAGGGCGGGTGCAAAAGTGGCTGTGGCAGCCCGCCGTGCCGAGAAATTGGAAGAGGTCAGCAAATCTCTCAGAGATCCCCTGATCCTTATAAAGGATATCTCAGTAGAAACCCATGCCAGACAAATGGTCGACGACACTGTTGCACATTTTGGACAGATCGACATTTTAATTAATAATGCAGCCTGTATCATCGTGTCACCTGCCGAAACGGTTCTTCCGGCGGATATGATCAAGGCCTTTAATACTAATCTTATCGGCCCCATGGTGGCCACTCAGCAAGCGCTGAAGTACATGCGCCGGCAGGGTGGAGGACATATCATCAATGTGGGTTCACCGGGATTTATGATGGGGATACCATTTTATGCTCCATATGTGTGTTCAAAAGCGGCATTTTCGGCCTGGACAAGAACGTTGCAATCGGAATGGGCCAACAGCGAAATTATTGTCAGCGAGTATTTCCCCGGTTATATCAAGACCGATTCAAAACCTGAATCACGTGTTGGTGATGTTGAACAGGATCTTTTGATGAAGGCGGATCAGAACTTTATATCCCGTTTATTCACCAAATCCGGGACAGCAGAAGAGGTGGCGCATGACCTGGTAAATCTGGCACTGAGGCCAAAGACACTCGTTTATTCAGGCTTTGCCGTGCGCCTGGGAGCCTGGATTGCAAACTTTTCAAGCTTCAGATTAAAGCTGGCAAAAGATATGGCCCGGACAGCCCGGATGAAAATTGAACGAAATATGATAAACAAGTAATTAAAACTGACTTAACCTATGAGAACTGTCATCCCATTGAAACAAAGACCGATGGATTTTATTTATCTCGGTTTTTTCCTTTTTAACCTGATTTTCGTCAGCTACAATATCTCTCTTGAACAGATTGTCATCAGTGACCCCGGCGACTTTACTTATCCGGTGTGGCCGCTGCCTTTTATGATTGACATTGTACACTGGTGGGAAACAAACTTTGATCCGTTGTTATGGGCAAGGCCACCGTGGTACAAAGCCACAATATGGCTCGATGCCATAGTCTTCGGCCCTTATTATATAGCTGCTATTTATGCCTTCATCAAAGGCAGGGAATGGATACGGATACCTACTTTCATCTATTCTTCGATCATGTTTACCAACGTGGTCATTATTTGCAGTGAAGAGATCTGGGGACCGCATGCTTCACCGGCAGTAGCATCTGTGCTGGCTGCCAATGCCTCATGGTTTATTTTCCCGGTTTTCCTGGTGTGGAAGATGTGGAAGCAGGAGCATCCGTTTTCACGGTAAAGGCAGTCCCGGGTACCATTCATTCCAGATAGTCACAAATGCCCCATCCTGTTTCATCTGCGTCAATGCATTGTTCCAGGCATTGACATAGTCGGATTTTGAATTTTTACCGAAGGCAATATACAGATAAGCTGTGGCCACCTCAATCTGCACAGATACATCATCTGGCGTGTATCCTGCGGATTCTGTTAAATACTGAATCGAAATATCGGATAAAACCGCAGCCTCTACATGACCTTCCATCAATTGTATCAATGCTTCCAGTGGAGTTGAAAAGGACTGCAGGTTTGTAAAACCGGAATCAGCCAGAATCTGTTCTGTATACCATCCCGATATTACTCCTATACCCGACAGGGCTCTGGCTTCCTCAAAGCTATTGATTGAAGTTCCGGAGCTCGTGGTAACGTAGAAGTTGGAAATATTCCTGCATATAGGCCCAATCCAATCAAAAAGGTTTTCCCGTGCCTCACTCCGTGAGGTACTGAATAATACCGTATTGGGATTGATAAGGGTCATGTTGTACGCATTGGTCCAATTTTCCAAATGGATAGGATCCTGACAGCCTGTGCGGCTCCTGATATCATTGACGATCTCTATCGCGCTGCCGCATAATTCATCACTCCCGCAGGCATAATTCTGTGGAGGATTCTCTTCGGTGAAAATCTGTAGTTTTCCCGGTGCAATGTCACCGGGAATATACTGCTGATAGAGTTGTTGGAGCGTGCCATTATCCTTGAGAATATTGATCTGATTCTGCCACTTTTCCACAACGTCATCAGGAACATTCTTATTGAAGGCAATATACGAGAGATAGCTTTGAAGCACATACACATTTTCCAATTCATTGTAGTCATGTCCCATATTTTGCAGGGTCAATTGTATGGCATGCCGGGATTCAATGATCAGGTCAACTTGGTTGTCGAGTAATTTCTGCAGGGCCTCTTCCAGGTTCTGGCAAATGACCAGGTTTTGAAATCCGTATGATTCAAGCATTTCCTGAGCTGAATACCCATTCACCACTGCTATTCCATTCACTGCTTTAGCGGCATCAAGATTATTAATGATCAGGCCGGAGGTGGCCAGGGCAAAGAATGCATGATCTATCCGGGCAATAGGGCCTGCCCATTTAAAGAGGTCATTTCTCTCAGGAGTTCTGTCGGTTGTAAACAGAGCTATATCCGATTCATTCAGCAGGCGTGAATAGGCTGCATCCCATTGAAGAACTTCAATCGTGCCTTCTTCTCCAAGATCACTCATGATCCTGTTGACCAGGTCGGCGGAGCTTCCTTTTAACTGTCCATTATCTAGATAATTGAACGGGGCATAGTCCTCGGTGAGAACCTTCAGCTTGAATTCCTCATCTTTTTTGCAGGTGCAAATAAGTAAAATACATGTTGCCAGCAATAACGCCGAGCCAAGTTTTTTAACTGAAATCATAAGTACAATGTATTGTTTTGATAGAAAGACATTAATATCCTTTGGAATATTAATTTATACGGGGATGAAGAAATAGGGTTGCCGTGTACGTTGGTCTTTCACCCTCAAATTATCAGATAGAGAAATATTAAAACCAGCCTGCCGCAGGCAGGTAGTCTAATCTTTCACGCACCTGACGCTATAACCAGACTGGTCGTTGTCGTAAAGCCGGATCGCAAAGCCATTATCGTAGCCCAGGTGGTAGCTCCATGCGTTCCCTGACCCGTACTCCGTCGAAGACCAGAAGATGATGCTGTTGCCCAAACTGGTGAATCCCCCAATGCTGCTCCGAAATCCTCCCGGAAGAGCTGTAAAACCGCTGCTATTTGTTGCTCCAAAATTGGGTGTATTCCAGTGGGTGGTTCCTGTTTCTTTCATCTTCCCTCCGGCTGCATATTGTCCTCCAAGATATGTCGAGAGCGTGGTCCATTCAGCATCAGTTGGGCTATGCCAGTCTGTGGGGCAAAGATTGCGGCTGTCAGTCAAGGCATACCAGTTGTACAGGGCGCCGTACAGGATTTTATATGAGGCCTCATCGTTATTGTACCAGCATAATGCCCCGGTAGTAAGATCGTACCAGCCCCCCCCGGATGTTACGTTGGGAATCTCTTCACCATTGCGGTAGTGGGTTACTTTCAGGTTTTCGGCCATCCATGTTTGTGTATCTACCTGGACTACTGTATAATTGTTGTTATCGTAATCTGTACATGCTACAAAATTGAAAGTTATTGTTTTACTGCTCACAGGCACATCGGTAACTATGGTGCTGTATATTCCCGAAATGCCTTTGAAAAGTAACTGATCGCCATCAGTGTATGGCATATCAACCGTTGCTGTAGTGCTTTTCAACTGGTTACCCGTGGTATTCTTAACAGAAGTAACATACTCAATTCCAGCTTCGCTTTGCAGGTTGCTTTGACTTATCAGTTTTGTGGAATAGTTATAGTTTTCACCGGTAACTTTCACAAAATACATACCCTGGCTAATACCGGAAACACGAAAACTGTGTGCTCCGGGTGAAAGCAATATGCTGATTTGATAAACAGTTCTTCCGGATAAATCAACAATGCAAATAACCGCATTGCCGTTTTCTGGTGCAACAAATGTCAAAATTGACTGCTCTGCCATTGGATTGGGATAAATCTGCAAAGCTCCATTAACATTATCCGGGGTACCAATTCCCGATGCCGGGATTAAATGTAAAATATCTCCCCCATTTAAGGTAAGAGTAGCTCCGCTTATTAAGTTATCGACTTTTACGGTGCTTACCCCGGTAGTGGCGCCTGCACCTGCAAAACTAATCAGATAGTCCTGTGCCTGAGTTATCATCATAGCAAACACTAAGAAAATGATAATGGTAAATTTTTTCATAACTTTCAGTTTTAAAGATTAATAAGTAAATGGCAAATATAGTGAATGAAACGTTCATTTACAGGTCCAAATTTCTTTTAAGGATAACAAATACTGGGGGTGACTAAAAAGCCTTGGTGCGCCTTTGTGGTTACATCTTAAGTTATTGAACCACAAAGGAAAAGGAGGAAATTCAAAACATTTTAACTTATTAATCACCCCCTAAAGAGATCCGATTATCATTAATATCAACAATATTTCCTGAAAGGACTCCGTACATTGTTAACCAGTCAATTTTCGGGTATAGGGGAAGTGCCAGTTCAAGATTATATGCTGGGGGGGAGGTTTATTTTATCAAAATAAGATATTCAAAAGCATTTAAACTCAATTGACTACCCAAATAAACAGTCGTATCGCTCGAAGCATTCTGCCAGGTCGTATTTTGAATATTTGCCGGAATATTAAAGTTTTTTACTGCATTGCGTGTATTGACGATAACGACAACTTCATCATCTGATTCCTTGCGTTTGAAAGCGGCAATATTGCTATCCGGATAGTATTCCAATTCGCCGGTTTGTAGTGCAGGATGTGTAGCATGAAGGCTCATAATCCACTTGTATTCTTTGAACATGTCGGGATTTGTTGTCCAATCAATGGGTGAGCGACTGAAGAATGGCAATTTGACAGGGCAACCGACTTCCTGACCATTATATATCAATGGTACACCGCCCATATAGGCTGAAATGACAAAAGCCGACAATGAAGCGTTTTTACCGCCAAATAAGCCCAAGGGTGTGTCATCCCAGGCACATTCGTCGTGGTTGGAAGTAAAGCGCAGCTTGTGTGAGCCAGTCGGGATTGAGCTGTATTCACTTTGATGCGTTTGGTAATAACCACTTGCTGACTGATTATTCTTGAACACGTTTTTGTTTTTAATGAAAAAATCCCATCCAAAATTCATTTGAAAGCCAGCATCAAAATGATCGCTACGGGCACCCTCTGCCAACATAATGATTTTTCGGTTAGGGACCTTTTTGAGTGAATCTATTGCTTGTTTCCAGAAAGAAAAAGGTACAAAATCTGCGGCATCGCATCTGTATCCGTCAATATTAGCTATCAGGAGCCAATATTTCATGCATTTTATCATCTCCAGACGCATATCGGAATTGTCGAAATTGAGGTCTGCAACATCTTGCCAGTTTGTGCCAGGCGGAATAATGATGTTACCGGCCCCGTCCTGTGTGTACCAGGATTTATTTTGAATCCAGGGGTTGTCCCAGGAAGTATGATTAGCCACCCAATCAAGTATTACTGCCATCTTACGTTTATGGGCCTCACGTACTAATGTGCGCAGGTCTTCCAGATCGCCATATTCGGGATTAACTTCCTTATAATTTTTTACACAATAGGGTGAATTAACTGTTTTGATGACACCTATCGGGTGAACCGGCATAAGCCAGATTACATTCACACTCAGAGCCCTAATGGAATCCAGGCGTGGCAAGATACCTGCAAAATCGCCCGAAGTACTGAATGCTCTTTCATTGATTTCATACATAATGATATCGGGAATATCAGGTACTTCTGCGAAAGGGGTCTCATACTGAGACGAGTCTGTCGGAACTGGACTTGGCGGTGTTACTGGTTCGGTTTCTTTTTTACTGCAACCGATTGATATTAAAAGAAGTGCAGTGAGTATAAGAAATATTGAAAAACGGAGAATTCTTGACTTCATCCTGATAAAATGAATGGATTAGTTATTTTACTTGCCGCAAAAGTTCTTGCATAGATGCCGGCTTATGTATTGCGACTGTGTAAAGTTAATATTTAATGATACAGTTTACAAGTAGATGCCCGCTTGTGCGGGGAAGATGCCAGGAACGGGACAAAAGAGAGAAGCGGCGCGGCTAACGTCCTCCCCGCACAAGCGGGCATCTGACACCGACAAGCATTTGTGCGTTTATTAGAGCCAGCTTTTTAGAAAAATCTATAGGTTATTGATAATAACGCTGATGTGTTTGATAAACCATAATTAAATCCAGAATTGTCGGTTTTAACTTCTTGACTCTCATTATTGGAAATATTTTTTTGTGTGGTTTTACCTATTAAATAGCTAAAACCCGGCAATAACTCAGCTCCTATTACAAATTTATTATTTATCACATAATTCAATCCAAATAAAGCATTTATTCCAGGTCGATATGTGGTACTCTCTGACAGCCTATCTTCATTATCAGCAGACTTATCATTATGATCGTACTTTGAATAATCAAAACTAAACGATAAATCTGCTCCATATCTTAATTCTAAATTCTCGGCAATATTTTTCCGATACTCTTTACCGATTCTGGTGTCAAATCCAATACTATTAGTGATTAGCTCAGAGCTATCCTCATTTTGAGTCCTATTACTACCCAAAATCAGAAGCGTATTAAACCGCCAAAGCGATTTATTGGTTCCGGTCCTAAATGTTAATCCAAAGTTGTTTAAACTACTAAATGCAAGTCCAACTTCTTTTTGTTTCGGTTTTTCCTGAGCCATTACAATAAATGACATCGAAAGCGCGATAAGGATAAACAATACTTTTTTCATTTTTTTGAATTTAGGTTTAGAAAATATTTGAAGTTGTATACTTTTTATCAATTGGTACTAATCGCTATCCATGAAGTACTGCCAACACAACAATCAGTTAATAGGCAGGCGATGATGGATAGCATTTCACTGGCCTTGCCTGAATTATTCATATAACGAATGTAAATATCTTTTATTTCATTTCTTTCTCATTGAAAGTTAATTAAAGCGAAAAATGAACAATTTCGTCACCTTTTATGTCTCCAAAAATAGAGGATACTCAGTTACTTATTCCACTTAACGAGATTTCAATTGATTAGCTGTCCGAATTCTAATCTCATAGGGGTTAGTTCCCCGCCGCTTGCGGCGTAATTAGTATCTTTGTATGTATGAGTGAAAGCGAATACATACATAAATCGCATAATGTAAGTGTACTGTTGTATCATTTTGTATGTCCTGCCAAATATAGAAGAGTAGTGTTCAGCAAAGCAGTTGATCAAACCTTGAAGGAGATTTGCTTGGAGATAGAGAAAAGGTATGAGGTTCATTTTTTGGAGATAGGCACAGACAAAGATCATGTACATTTTTTGGTTCAATCGGTACCCAGAATGAGTGCAATGACAATTATCACGATGTTGAAGAGCATCACGGCGAAGGAAATATTCAAAAGGCACCCGGAAGTGAAAACCAAACTTTGGGGAGGGGAATTTTGGACCGATGGATATTTTGTCAATACGGTAAGCAAATTTGGAGATGAGACAAGTATTTCGGAATACGTTCGTGATCAAGGGCTGGAAAAGGATTATACAGTTCTGCATAAGAGTAAACAGTTAGCATTGGTTTAAGATACCCCGCTGCTCTGCGGCGGGGAGCTTCATTCCCGTCCTTCGCGAAATCCCTGCAGCGTGCGGGTCTAAATTTCAATGTAATTCTTAATTTCAATCTTTATGTGGAGGATGGCTTATGGTACAAAGGCGGCTGTCATTTTCTTTTGCTTGTCTAAAAGAAAATGACGAAAAGAAAAAGACAGCCCATCCTGCGCCACTCCACCACGAGACAAATATTTCAATGTGGAGGTGACCGGTAGAAAATCGTCAATTCTGGCCAAACAAATCAAAAATCATATATCGTTAATCTGATATCAAAAAACCTGAACGTTCGTTCAGGTTTTTTGTAGCCCCACCAGGGCTAAATAAAAATGCCATAACATATTATATATTAGTGTAATAAAATAGTAATAATTTAACAGGGGACTAATGAGGGGACTAATTTTATCATTCTAATGAACATTTTTTATAATAAGTCCAAGTGATAGTGAATTAATCTTGAACAAAGATACGAAGTAGAGGTCATTTATTCTTTAATAAATTTCCCCACCTCAACGGTTTTCTCATTTTGCAGTTTTACAAAATAGACCCCTACAGGCAGGTTACTAATATCAATATGCGTTTTGGTTTCTACTATCTTTTGTTTTATTACTTCCTGACCATTAACATTAAATATAGAAAGGTGATTATCCCCTAATGATACTAACATCTCAATAATGATTTTATCTTTTGCTGGATTGGGATAAGTTTTTAAATACTTAGGAGCAACCGAAGATTCATTAAATCCCGTTCCCCCTCCATTTATGGTTTTTAGTATTGTACCAATAAAACCAACAGCATAACCTGTATATGCGTCTGTAAAAAAAACTGAAAGTAAATAGTTATAAGTGTTAGTCGTTTGTTTTGCCCAATTTGTTCCACCATTTGTGGTTTTTAGAATAGTACCGTCATCACCGACAACATACCCTGTATTTTCATCTGGGAAATAAACTGAAAATAAATTACAAGAAGATCCCGATGCTTGTAATATCCAGTCTATTCCTCCATTTATGGTTTTTAGTATTGTACCCTCTTCACCAACAGCATATCCTGTATTTACGCTTGTAAAAAAAACTGAATGTAAAATACTTGCAGTCCCCGAAATATGCGGCGTCCAGACTGTTCCTCCATTTGTGGTTTTTAATATATTACTATCCCAGCCAACAATATAACCTGTATTTGCATTAACAAAATAAACAGAAAGTAAATCATAATCAGTCCCTGAAGTCTGAATTGTCCAGTCTGTTCCTCCATTTGTAGTCTTTATTATTGTACCATAACGACCAATCGCATAACCTGTATTTGTGTCTGTAAAATATACCGAACATAAATCATTTGAAATTCCTAAAGTTTGAAGTGTCCAGTCTGCTCCTCCATTTGTAGTTTTTAGTATTGTACCATTTTCACCAACAACATAACCTGTAATTGCATCTGCAAAATTAACAGAACTCAAAGAATTATCAGTGCCCGAAGTTTGATTTATCCAGTTTGTTCCTCCATCAGTGGTTTTTATTATGGTACCTGCTTCACCAACCGCATAACCTGTATTTGCGTTTGTAAAATAAACTGATGCTAAATGATTTGTAGTCACTGAAGACTGAATTGTCCAAAGATTTCCTCCATTTGTCGTTTTTAGTATTGTACCACCCCAAACTACAGCATATCCTGTATTTGAGTCTGTAAAATAAACGGAATATAAATCAAGTGAAGTCCCTGAAGACTGGATTGTCCAGTTTATCCCTCCATTTGAGGTTTTCAGTATTATACCATTATACCCGACTGCATAACCTACATTTGTATCTTTAAAATAGACGGAATATAAATCAGTTAAAGATCCCGAAACTTGTCCTGACCAGTCTGTTCCTCCATTTGAGGTCTTTATTATTGTACCATAACGACCAACTGCATAACCTGTATTTGTGTCTGTAAAATATACTGAATATAAATCAAAACTCACAGAAGTCTGAATTGTCCAGTCTGTACCTCCATTTGTGGTTTTTAGTATTTTCCCACTTCCGTACTCATACCCACCTACAATATAACCTGTATTTACGTCTGTAAAAAAAATGGATTGTAAATAATCTGAAATTCCCGAAGACTGGATTGCCCAGTCTGCTCCTCCATTTATGGTTTTTATTATTGTACCATGATTACCGACCGCATAACCGGTATTTGCGTCTACAAAATAAACAGAATTTAAATTAAAAATTGTCCCTGAAGTCTGAATTGTCCAACCTGTTCCTCCATTTGTGGTTTTTAATATAGTTCCATAAGTACCAACCACATAACCTGTATCTGCGTCTGTAAAATAAACGGAAGTTAACCATTGTGGAGTCCCAGAAGTCTGAATTGTCCAGTCTGTCCCTCCATTTATGGTTTTTAGTATAGTACCAAAATAACCAACCGCATAACCTGTAAATGGATTTGTAAAATATATTGAATACAACGTATTACCAGTAGGCAAAGGATTTAACCATTGCCAATCCTGTGCATTTGCATTATATAATGTAAATAATGAAATTAAAAAAACAGTAAGTTTTTGCATAGGTTTAGATATTTAGAATTTCATAAATAAGAGTTCTTGCTAAACCTGATAATAAGGGAATGAGGATCTGAGCTCTTCAGTTAATGGTTAATTGCTATTAAAAATACAAAAAATATGAATTAGAGTTCATTATTATGAATATAATTTATATCCCTTCTGAGGCTCATTCTGGGCATCATAGACAGTGTTTCTCGTCTAATTAGTGATAGTCACTATCTGCAAAATCCGGTGATATTGACCACCTAAATCCGGTTGAAAGTGACCACCTTCTTTCCGGAGCAAATTGACCACCCCCATTTTTCCCTCATTTTCCTTTGATTTTATCTCATTTTAGACGGTTATACAAATATACATTTATTCATTACCGATATTTTATTCGATTTAGTTCAATAATGGTTGTCTCTTTCTTAATGACTCACCAACCATTTCGATGCGATATGCATTGTGTACAATACGATCCAAGACCGCATCAGCAATGGTTTTCTCACCAATTACATCGTGCCATTGTGCTACCGGAAGTTGTGCTGCAATAATAGTTGAACGTTTACCATGCCGGTCTTCAATGATCTCAATGAGTGCAGCCCGGTTATGACTATCCAATGGCTGCATACCGAAGTCATCGAGTATAAGCAGATCCATCTTTTCGATTCTGGCTGTTTTTTTAATGTAAGAACCATCAGCCCGTGCCATTTTCAACATAGCAAAGAGTTTTGATGTACTGGTATATAGAACCTTATAACCGAGCATACAGGCCTGATTACCAAAGTTATGTAAAGCTTTACATAACCTGGGTTATGCAAACAAAATGATTATGTAAAGTAATATCTCTTTGCAATTTTAATATCAAGCAATTATATATTCTTTACTATAGAATACTTTCCATAATATTTTCGTCTATTGTGGTAATGACGGCAATTTAGCCGTCAGTCAAAACAGATTTAATTATGGAAAAAGTAAAAGAAACTTATGATGAAAAAATTTCTAAGGTTGTGGAGTATCTTAGAAAAAAATTCTCGCGTACAGACAGGACGTTTAAGTACTATAACCGCCATTGGGGAAGAGTTAAGAGCTATATGGACTCTCAAAACATAAGCGATTTAGATGCGTCTGTCTGTAGGGATTATCTTCTGAACGAATTTAACAACCGTGACTACAGCGAACTAACTAAAAGAGAGAAAGAAGGAGTAAGCACTGTCAATATTCTTATTGAATTTTTAGAGACAGGTGCAGTCCAAATCAAGAAGGAGCAGATTGATCTCGATGGCCCGATAGGAGTACTCATGACAAAGTACCTTGCTGTCAAAACGGATCAAAGGCTTAACAATAAAACAGTTTATACGTACGAACGCCATCTTTCCCGGTTCTTTAATTTTCTTAAAAATAACCACATAGAGGCTATCACTTCGGTATGTTTACTACACATTCTAAAATATATCAAAGGGATAAGTCCCCGCACTTTAACTGCTGCCCGTACGTCTATCCAAGTTTTACGAGATTTTTTCAAGTATCTGTATGCTCAACGGATACTGGAAACGGATTTTTCGTATATGATCCCGAGGAGCAATTACAAGTCTCAGCCAAAGGTACCATCTACTTACACAAAGGAGGAGGTAGAAAAACTGATAGCATCAATTGAAAGAAGCAGTTCTGTTGGTAAACGTGATTATGTAATCATCCTGCTTGCCGCACGGTTGGGACTCCGAGCCTCTGATATAGCCAATCTTAAATTCAAAAATATATTATGGGGGCAGAACATTATCCGTCTGGTCCAATACAAAACAGATAAGGAGATTGAACTTCCTTTGTTGCCAGAAATTGGGAATGCAATCATCGATTATCTTAAATATAGCAGAAAACAGCCGGAGGAACCTTTTGTTTTCCTTACTGTACGGTCGCCTATTATCCCAATAACACCAGTCGGAGTTGAAAGTCTCGTACAACACGCTTTTGCCAAAGCCAGTATCAACACGAAAAACAGACGACATGGCCCCCATGCCCTTCGTCACAGTCTTGCTGGACGTCTTTTAGAACGGCAAACACTGCTTCCTGTCATCTCTGAGGTGCTTGGCCATGAAAACACAGAATCAACAAAATTTTACCTTCGTGTGGACTTGACTGCCATGAGACAATGTGCGCTGGATGTTCCTGAAGTACTTCCTTCATTTTACAATCAGAAAGGAGGAATTTTCTATGAGTAAGAATCAATTTTGGGGCATCTATGCACAATATATCAAACAGTTAATAGATCTAAAAAGGGGACTGGGTTTTAAATATATTGCAGAAGAATATATTTATCTGCGTTTTGACCGGTTCACGATAGAGAGAAGCGAAACCCAAGTCGGTATCTCCAAAGATTTAGCGGACAAATGGTGCGAGCGTCGGAACAATGAATCAGACTCATATAGATTCCATAGATGCTTATGCGTTAGTCAGTTATCTTCCTATTTATGCAGGCTTGGAATACACTCGTATATACCCAGAATCCCCCGTAAAAAATCAACGTTTATACCTTATATTTTCTCGAAGAAAAAGATGATAGCGATTTTTCATGCCGCAGATGCGCTTGTCGCACCCAGAAGAATAATGAACTCGGTAATCTTCATTGTACCGACTTTGCTCAGACTTCTATATGGCACTGGTCTTCGTATCGGAGAAGCTTTATCTCTTGAAAACAAGGATGTTAACCTGGCGGAAAACTTCATTATAATTAAAGACTCCAAAAACGGGAAGCAACGTATGGTCCCTATTTCGGAGTCCCTATCGGTTGTATGTCAAAATTATATCAATCACCGGAAAAAGCTTCCCGTACCGCAATCTGATGATAGTTCATTCTTTATATCCCTGAACGGATCCGCATGTATACGACACACCTTCTACAGGTACTTCCGGATTGTACTCAAAGCAGCAGGAATAACTTATATTGGAAATGGTCATGGGCCAAGAATACATGACCTGCGTCATTCATTTGCCGTGGCTTCGTTTGCAAGAATGGCCGAATCCGGCGTTGATCTGTACACTTCATTGCCAGTCCTATCCACGTATCTCGGTCATCAGTCAATAAGCTCAACTAATACTTATGTAAGGCTGACTGCAGAGATGTATCCAGGACTGCTCAAAGACGTTGATATGGTTTGTTTGAATGTGTTTCCTAATGTAGAAAACTATGAAGCCGACTGATTTTTCTAAATATCTGACAGACTACCTCACAAGATATCTGTCTCACGAACGAGGTTCCAGTTCCAATACGATTATAGCCTATAGAGACACTTTTGTCCTTTTTATAACCTTTATGAATCAAGTAAAGAACATAAAGGCTGAGAAACTATTAATGAAATTAATAACTAAAGCTACAGTTGTTGAGTTCCTGGATTGGCTACAGTCGGAAAGGAAATGCAGTGATACAACGAGAAACCTGCGACTTGCAGCGTTACATTCCTTCTTCAGATACGTTCAATACCAGAATCCAGACAACTTGTTCGAATATCAGGAGATAATGTCTATCAAAGTGAAGAAAGCCAAGAAAATAACGATAAATTATCTCACTGTAGACGGCATTAAGTTACTCCTTGAACAACCATGTGTAACCACAAAAAGAGGGCGCCGGGATCTTGCATTATTATCTCTAATGTACGATACTGGAGCACGAGTGCAAGAACTGATAGACCTAACTTCCTCGGCAGTCCATCTTGACAAGCCTTATACTATACAAATTACTGGAAAAGGTAATAAAACCCGAATTGTTCCTCTGTTGGAGGAACAAGTAAAAATATTACGGAATTACTTGACCGAATTTGGTCTGCTCAAGCCACAGACAAGATCATATCCTTTGTTTTCCAATAGTCGACATGAGAAGTTGACGCGTCCTGGTGTCACTCATATATTGTTAAAATATGCAGATAAAGCGCGAAAAAGGGATCCAAAGCTTATGCCGGGCAAATTAAGTTGCCATTCTTTGCGCCACTCAAAAGCTATGCATCTGCTACAGGCTGGTGTGAATCTGATATATATAAGGGACATTCTTGGACATGTATCTGTTCAAACGACTGAAATTTATGCCAGGGCTGACTCAAAACAGAAGCGGGAGGCACTTGAAAAGGCATATGTTGATGTTTCTCCTAAGGAAGAACCGGTTTGGGAAAACAATGAGAACCTGCTTAGTTGGTTGAAGAGTTTTTAAGTTGCTCTAAAATATTATGCAAAGAGATATGCCCTTTATATGATATTAATGTGCTGATTAATAGCAAAAACAGGAATTTCGCTTTGCATAATCATTTTGTTTGCATAACCGAGTGCAGATGCGATATAACTCTTGCCGATACCTGTGCTTCCCGTAATGAGGATATTTTCACTTTTTTCAATAAAAGTGCATTCAGCAAAACGGTTCATCAGATTTTTTTCCAGGTTGCGGTCTATCGTAAAGTCGATCTGTTCAATATTGGCTTTATATCGGAAGCGGGCAGTACGAATGCGACGTTCAATGCAGCGGTTATTGCGATCATCCCATTCCGATTCGATCAAAAAAGAGATCATCTCATCGGTTGTAAGATGAACGTTCCTGCCATCTTCCAGGCTTGTTTTAAAAGCGCCGGCCATGCCGCGCAGCTTCATCTGTTTCATTTTTTGCAAAATTGTTTCATTCATAACTTATCTGTTTTTAGGTTGATTGTTTTCAAGGAAACTCACCCTATCCGATCAACGATTGATGGATCGGATAAGGTGAGAGAGTCCATCTGACATTATGCATAATAAGTGTTACCACGGATATTACCATGAACTGGCATGGATGCACAATCGTGGTCCGGATCTAACAGAACACTGTCAAGATGTTTATCCAGTATGGCCAGGATGGTCTTATAACTGTAGTCTTCATAGAAGTTTGCCCGGTGACAGGCTGCGTTGAGCCGTTCATTGCCGACTTTAGCTGCATAGTTTAATATCCCCTGACAGGTTTTATAAGCCTGCTCGGGATGCTGTCTCAGGGTGAGTATTTCGGTAATGTATTTTTTAGTTTGCTCTCCGACAGCCTTGGCCCGTTCAATAAACTTCTCCGGAGTCCAGTCTGACTGATATTTATGTTTGGTCGCCAGGTGATCCTCAACCGTGGTGAACATGAATGCCCTGCGGTTGCGATTGTGAGAGGCAATGTGTTCATAGCGGTAATAAATGTCTACTTTGCTCTGGCTGTAAAGGATGCTTACCTTCTTGCCGATATAATGGTACGGGACACTGTAATAATGCTTGTCTTCACCAAGACATACATAGTTGTTCTTTGATACTGTTGCAATCCGCTTGTTTTTCAGTTCGTAACGATACACCGATAAAGGTTGAAGCGTTGACCGTTCGATTTCTTCAAACATCTGGCGTCGACTATAAGGGCGACCCTTAAGCAGGTTGTTGTTATGAATAGCCAGCAGTTCCCAGATCGCATTGTTCAACGTCTCAAGCGAGGTAAAGTCTGTCTCCCTGATGACCGTATAAATCACCTGATAGATAATTTTGACAGCTCCTTCAACCAATGCCTTATGGCGTGGCTTATAGGGTCCTGCCGGAAGGGCAACCATGCCGTAATGCTCCACAAAGTCACGGAATGACTCATTGAGCGTTGGCTCGTACTTATCACTCTTGATAACGGGCAGATTTAAGGTTATCCGGAACAATAGCCTGGGGAGCTCCTCCGAAGTAATACAAGGCATTTTCGCATGCTCCAATAAAGTCTTCCTTACGCTGGGTCATCGTCGCTTTCACATAGGTTAGTTGGCTTGCACCAAGAATGGCTACAAAAACTTCCACCTTGTATATCTCGCCAGTGTCCGGATCTACGAACTGTAACTTCTCGCCGGCATAATCCACATACATCTTGTCACCTGCCTTGTGATCCACATGCATCGTGGCATTAGTTCGCTTAGACCATTGCCGGTAATGCTCATTGAACTGGGTGTGTTTAAAACCATCCGGATACTTTTTCAGGTATTCCTGCCAAAGTTTATATAGCGTATTACCCTTCTTCTTCAGGGCTTTGTCGACTTCCGGAAAGTAGGCTATAAGATCTTTATACCGATGATCCGGCTCTTTGACCTGTTTGGCTAAAAATAGCTTCTCCAGGTCAGAATCTCCTAATCTCAAGAGCTCTTCCAGCGACTTGTCCATCGCGATAAACTGACGAATATAACTCTTGACAGAGTTGCGTGACACGCCTGCTTTTTGGCTGATCTTCAATTTAGGAACACCCTCGGTGTACCATTGCAAAATCTGTTTAACTTTGTTCATAACGATTAAGTTGTTTGGCATAAATAGTTAGTGTTGAGAAATTAGTTGTTCGCAACATTAGCTATTTATGCTGTCCTTAATCGATAAAATCAACGAAAATGTGTGGTCAGTTTCCTCCGGAAACCAGGTGGTCAGTTTCCTCCGGAAAACAACCGGTAAGTATCCTGTTTAGAGGTGGTCAATTTGTTCCGGAATCAGGTGGTCAATTTGACCGGATTCTCCATAATGTCCATAAAACAAAAATCCCTTATAGTAAGGGATTTAGGAGTAAACTAAGTTTAGGTGAAAAATATGTTTTGTAGCCCCACCAGGGGTACAACCTTACCTTGTTTTACTTATTCTCTATTGTTAAGTTATACCGTTAATATTCACAAAAACAGCAATATGTTAATTTTTATAATTAAACTGTGTAAAGGAAAAATTAAGAAAAATAAAGAAAATTCGTCACCTGATTCGTCACCTCTATAAATATTAACTATCTTTGTATTGTTCAAACCTAACTTACATGGCAAACATCAACCCCTATTTCAGATTAAAAAATCCCAAATTTGAAAAACCGACTTTAATTTTCCTTGTCGCAAATTCCAATTATCAGAAGCTCATTTATTCGACAGGTGAAAGTATATTAACTGAATACTGGGATCAGAAAAACCAACGCGTTAAGCAAGTCAAAGACGACATGGCAAAGAACCAGTCACACAAGGAGATAAATAAGACGTTAACAAGGTATCTGTCCAAAACGGATGAAATCTTGACCGACTTTAAAAAATTAGGTATTTCTCCCACCTTTGAGGAGGTACGAAAAGAATTGGATAAAGAATTTAAAAAGAACATACAAACAAAAATAGACTTTGTCAGTTTTATTGAAACGTTAATCAAAGAATCCGAAAACGGTGAAAGATTAACTATTAAAGGAAAAAGGATTAGTCCTTATACTATCAAAGGCTATTACACAACCCAGAACCACCTGAAAGAATACCACACCACGACAAAAAACCCCATTGACTTTAGATTTATTGATCAAAAATTCTATGTTCAATTTGTGAAATACTTTCAGAGTAATAAAAAGTCAACGAACACAATCGGAAAGAACATAAAGAACATAAAGGTTTTCATGCACGAGGCACTCATAAGAGGGCTAACAGATAATAGGCAATTCCAGGAAAAAGAATTTAGAAAACCATCAGAAGACACCGATCAGATTTATTTAAACTTTGACGAACTGGATAAAATTCACAAATTAGACCTCCAGAGTAAACCAAGACTTGACAGGGTTAGAGATATTTTCCTGATCGGTTGTTATACTGGATTGAGATTTTCAGACCTTGCACAACTACGACCGATAAACATTATAAAGGACGGCACTCAGTTAAAAGTCCAAACCCAAAAAACCGATGAAATTGTAGTTATTCCTTTACATCCTATCGTTAAGGAAATACTGACTAAATACATTGGAATCCCTCCGCGGGTAATATCAAACCAGAAATTTAACGTATATCTGAAAGAGATCGGAGAGCTGGCAGGAATTAACGACCAGGTGGAGGTATCAATAACTAAAGGAGGGATGACTGTTAAGACTACACCCCGGAAATATGAACTGATCACAGTACATACATCCAGGCGATCCTTTGCGACAAATGGTTTTTTAATGAACATTCCAACCCTTGCAATAATGAAAATAACAGGACACCGCACCGAAAAGGCATTTTTGACTTATATACGCGTATCTGCGGAGGAAAACGCAGACAAGTTAATGGAACACCCATTTTTTCAAGCTCACTCTAATTTAAAAGCAATCTGATAAATCAATTATTCATACCAGAATAAATACTATGGAAAACAGTGAAATACAGCTTACACCCTTTGACATTAGTTCTTTTGAAAGGATTTACCAAAAAAGTAGAAATGAGTTTTTTAATAACATATTTTCTGCATTCCTTGCTAAACCATTAACAGACAAAACTGAACACTTGTTATATATTGTTCAAAAAAAATTAAGCGGGAATTTAATGGAAGAAGATGAACAAAAAACATTTATAGAATGGGAAAAAGATTCAGAACTTGACTTTATATCTGTGAATATAACTTATTACGAAAAGGAAATTAATAGATTAGAAGATAAACAAATGGAAATGTTAATGGATGGATTTCCCGATGCAAAAACTATGCAGGAACTTGAATCAAATTTGAAAAACCATGAATTGTACAAGAGGAAATTTTTAGAGGTGAAAAATGGAGATTTTTACGGACAAAATAATGAAATTGAAAATCCCACTAACAAACCAACAAAATATGAAAAAATAATATGGAAGGGAACACCTTCAGTATTTGGATATTTATTTCATGAATTAATAGCTAAGGGATTTATTGAACCACCATTGCATAATGGGGAGATAAATTATACAAAATGTGCAAGATTATGTCTTAAATATTTTGATATTAAAACAACTGAAGGTACATTAATTAATATGATAAATCCAGAGAAATGTAATCTTTCAGAAACTAAAAAAGCAAAATTCACCATTCCAGAAATTAATGATTTATCCTAAAGAGTGAATAGTCCGGAATGTTTACGGAATGTTTACGGATCGTAAAGAGCGATAAAACCAGAATAATTTAGCGACATTAAATTCATTAATTATGTCGCTATGAATACAATTCAAATTACGGATTTATCTGTTAATGAACTCCGGGCGATCATTTCCGAAACCTTAAAAGAGGGATTAAAGGAACAGCTCCCTTCTCCCGAACCTCCACAACCTCGGTATCTTACTCGAAAAGAAGCAGCAAAACTTTTACAAATATCACTGGTCACCCTCCATAACTGGTCAATTAAGGGAATTCTAAAGGGGTATCGGATAAATTCCAGGATCAGATATAAATCTGAAGACATTCAGGCAGCACTCAAAGAAATCCATTCGTTAAAATACCGGCGTGATTAACCACAAAAGGAGCGTTTCCGCCCCCTTCGTGTGTTCAAACCACACTGGCAAATGTCTAATGTGGAGGTACAAAGATAGTGATTGACTTCATAAAAATAGTTATTCGGGATCAGAATTTTACTGATAGCTTGAAAAATAACGGAACTCTGAATTTCCCCTCACAGGCTATTATGGATGAAAATTCAGGTGAACATAAAGGATACAATCCTGTTAAATACCGGAACTTGACGTTTAAAATTATTAACCGTCATACCGTTCTGATCTCCGGCAGTCCGCATAAATACAAATACAACCGCAACGATAATGATTTTTATTTTTCAGAATTATTAGGTTTTATAATTGACCTGTTTACAGAATTCAATTTGAATCCATACCAGACAATAATACAAAATATAGAATTTGCCGTTAATTTAGAAATCCCTATCACTCCCAGACAATTTATTCAAAGAATAATTTCTCATAGAGGAAGTTTTCCAAATATTCAAACTTTTAATGGGAAAGGGTATTTTGTAGAATTCACTCACCAACAATATTATATCAAAATATACGACAAATATTCATGGGCATTAGCTAAAGGGAAACACCCGTTACCACCGATTAACACCCTCCGCTTTGAAATCAAAGTAATAAAAATGGAATATGTTTCAAAAGTAGGAATCCGAACCCTTGCAGACTTGTTGAACATATCCAAATTGAGACAATTAGGGGCAATTTTGGTGACCATATTCAATGAATTGCTAATAGATGATCCAGGTATTGACCCAGAACAAATAAACGCAACAGAAGGGCAAATTTTAACTAATGGCAGGAATCCCCGGTATTGGGAACAACTCAAACCGGATAGTAAGAAATTCCCACAAAGAAAAGATGATCCAAATTATCAAAGACGTAGAAATATTTATGACTACACCCGGGAAAGATTTATAAAAATCATTCAAAAATATTCAAACAGGAATTTACAGACTGAAATTTCGGAGATGATCCTTAATAAGTGGGATAAATTATTGACTGTTGATAATGAAATATCCGGCAAATTAACCGACTTTTTAAGACAATTTAGAAAACCAGTTTTTCGGCAAATTAATATCTTGACTATAGGATCAGATTGCCAAAATTACATCTCAACAGAAGTACGTATTTGTCAGGTCACCGGAATTAATATTTCTGATCAGAAATCAGGCAGCCATTCATTAAGTGAACAAAGTGTACGAAGGATTTTTTTCATTGACAAAAAAACGTTTTATTTCCTCTACGAAAAATTCTTACCCCAAAAAACAAATTTAGAATTTGCTGAAGTTTGTTATCGGATCGCTCATAACATTAGGAATTCAAAATACAATCCTCACAACAATTTAACGAACCGGATCAAACGATTGAATAAAGATGCATTGTTTGCCTCTGATCCATACATTGTCCTGCAAGCTGCAAACCAATATTAACTGTATTTTGTACCGGGTACTATCTAAAGTAGAATAAAATAGACGAAAAATGGCAAAGGGGGAAAAAACAGGAGGCAGGGAGCAAGGCACGCCTGACCTATTAACAAAAGAAATGAGAGCAATTTTAAAGAGAATCATTGCCAAAGAATTAGAGTAATTTCTGATTTTGCCACCCCATGTTATTTTCAAGACAACTCAAAAGTTGAGGTTTCCGGTTTTTGTGAGGAGATCATCACGAAAGAGTATGATAATAGATGCAAGAATACGTGCATTTATTTGCTTTTTTAATTAAGGATAATGATAAATGCAAGAATACTCGATAAAACTTGCACTATTAATAATGTTGTTAAGAAAACATTGATTTTCTTGCATTTCCTTTATTTACATAATGAATAATATGGAATATTACTTAATTATTGCTCCCTGTATCGAGTTTTCATATCACTCCGTATAGGAGTTGCTATATCATCTGATTTTTGATTGTTATAGAACACGTTTGTAAAATCCTGTATGCACATATTATATAAGTAATGCATGAGATTTATACAGTACTCCGGCACTTTTGAAGCACATTTGCTTATTATAGATGGATAAACATCATCACGGATACCTTGCTATATAATATATTCCGAATTTTTTTTACAAATCAAAATCATGAGTTATGCTTTAAAAGATATTACCCTCAACATCCCACTTCATTTAATTCGATTTATCAGAAGATATTTGCACTTTTAATAAATAATTGATGCCAGGCGGGTTCGTAAAAATACTTTCGGAATTGAAAATCTGACACTCGTAATTAACTATTAAGTGTAGAGCTCGATTCGTTCAGAAAAAAATGCTTAGTTGGCTAGGTGAATTTCTTTTAAAAAGGATTAAATTTTTTGCTTTGATAAATAATATCTTTCAGTTGCTCTCGTAATTCAAAGGATTCCTTTTTTTGATACCACCATTCCAAGTCATACAAGAATTCTTTATTGTTCATAGCCTTTTTATGTTAATCCAGAAAAAGGGAAAATATGACTCTATGCCAGGGTAATGATATTGGAAGAACTGATAAAATTTTGAAAGAGTACCAGAAAATAAAAAATGTAAACATTTAAAAAATATACAAATAGCAGAAAATCAAGCTATCTTTATATCACAAATGATTAAGAAAACCACCTTAGATATTGATCCTTATTTGTACAGAATAGGCAGACGACATACGGAGTAACCTAACAGACTGAATGAAACAGAGGAGTCTAAGGAGCCAGAGAATAGGGAGGTCTATACTAATTACTGAGAATAATATCAGGGAGTTTTTAAATAAAACATAACCTATTTAATTAATCAAAAATGAAAACTACAACCATTATAATTTTTAGTCTTTTGATTATTTTAACAAGTTGCCACCAAACAGAAAAGGAATATTATAATAGAGGAAACGCTAAAGCTGAATTAGAAGACTACAGCGGAGCCATAGCAGATTACAACAAGGCTATTGAAATTAATCCACAGGATGCAATGGCCTATTTTAATAGAGGAAACGCTAAAGCTGATTTAAAAGACTACGACGGAGCCATAGCAGATTACAGCAAGGCCATTGAGATTAATCCACAGGATCCAACAGCCTATGACAATAGAGGAAACGCTAAAGCGAATTTAGGAGATTACAGCGGAGCCATAGCAGATTACAATAAGGCTATTGAGATTAATCCACAGTTTGCAGAGGCCTATTATAATAGAGGTAGCACTAGAGCGAATTTAAAAGACTACAGTGGAGCCATAGTAGATTACAACAAGGCTATTGAGATTAATCCAAAATATGCAGAAGCCTATTATAATAGAGGACTCGCTAATGATGGCCTGCAAGATTACAGCGGAGAAATAGCAGATTACAACGAGGCTATAGAGATTAATCCACAGTTTGCAGCGGCTTATAATAATAGAGGAGCCTTTAAAGCGAATTTAGGAGACTACAGCGAAGCTATAGCTGATTATAACATGGCTATAGACATTAATCCACAGTTTGCAGCGGCATATTATAATAGAGGAGTCGCTAAAGATGGCCTGCAAGACTACAGCGAAGCTATAGCAGATTACAGCAAGGCTATTGAGATTAGTCCACAGGATGCAGAGGCCTATTTGAATAGAGGAGTCGCTAAAGCGAATTTAGGAGACTATAGCGGAGAAATAGCAGATTACAGCAAGGCTATTGAAATTAATCCACAGGATGCAACTGCCTATAACAATAGAGGAAACGCTAAAACGAATTTAGGAGACTACAGCGGAGCTATAGCTGATTACAACAAGGCTATAGACATTAATCCTCAGTATGCAAAGGCCTATTTTAATAGAGGAAACGCTAAAGCTGATTTAAAAGACTACAGCGGAGCCATAGCAGATTACAACAAGGCTATTGAAATTAATCCACAGGATGCAGAAGCCTTTGACAATAGAGGAAACGCTAAATACAACCTGAAAGACTACAAAGGAGCTATAGCAGATTACAGCGAGGCTATTGAGATTAATCCACAGGATGCAAAGGCCTATCTTGGTAGAGGACTCGCTAAAATATTTTCAGGTGATAAAGATAACGGATGTTTAGACCTTAGTAAAGCTGGAGAATTAGGAGATGAAAGCGCTTATGATGCCATTAAGGAACTTTGCAACAAATAATATGAACTTTTATAAATGTTACATTTCTGAAGTAGAAAGTGAGTAATATAGACAGAATAAACACCACCGACGAGCTAATATGAAAACACTAACACTAATTATTGTTATTCTTTTTCTATGCTCTTGCACAGGGAAAAAGGTTGAAAACTCCCTATCACGTGACAATATAAAGGGGAAGGTAAGTACTATTACAGAGTATGAGTATTCTGCCGTTGAAAAATTTGGTGAAGCTCAGACGGATAGTTTAAACGCTAAACATACTTACAAATATGATGACAAGGGAAACATGACACAGGGGAACCGGTATAGCTCAGACGGTAGCTTAGAATATAAATGGACTTCAAAGTATGATGACAAGGGAAACGAGACAGAGGTAAACGTTTATAACTCAGACGGTAGCTTAAGCTCTAAAAGGATTTACAAATATAATGACAAGGGAAACGCAACAGAGGGGAACAGTTATAGCTCGGACGGTAAATTAGATTCTAAATGGATTTATAAATATGATGATAAAGGAAACTTGACAGAGGTAAACGATTATAACCCAGATGGTAGCTTAAAGATGAAAGTGACTTACAAGTATGATGACAAGGGAAACCTGATCGAGACAAATCGGTATAACTCAGATGGTAATTTTGACGCTAAATTGACATACAAGTATGATGAGTACGATAAAACAGGCAACTGGCTAAGAAAAATAAAGTTTATGGATAATAAACTGACAGAAATTTCAGAGCGTGAAATAGAATACTATTAAGACTTAAAATAAAGACCTATAATAAACGATCCCCTTCAAATAATCGATATTATTACCTCCACAACGAAAGTCGATATAAACGAATAAAAGGGTTATTTCGTCACCTTTTACGTCACCTCATAAAAAAACCATGTGTTAACAACCTGTAATACATGGTTTTCTATTTAATACTTGTAGCCCCACCAGGGATCGAACCTGGATTTAAAGTTTAGGAAACTTCCGTTCTATCCATTGAACTATAGGGCCGGTTTCAATGTGCTAATTAGACAATTAGTCAATTAGTTAATTTGAAAATTTGAAAATGGTTTTTTATACCGGAGTGCAAAGGTATTAAGTTTTATTCAGAAATGAAACACAGAGAGTTTCGAGATTCTGTTTGTCCATTCACTGGTATATTGACAAATTAACACTCTAAGATGATACTACCACTCAATGATCATTGATCCTTGGTCATTGATCATTGATTATTTGACCGGGCTTCCATTGTCAAATTTCCCCTCCGGGCCTATCAGGCTCAGCGTGCCATCAGTATTCTCAGCCATAAGAATCATGCCCTGCGATTCGATGCCACGTAAAGGCCGTGGTGCCAGGTTGACCAGGATAAGAACCTGTTTACCGATGATATTTTCGGGGCAGAACTGTGCTGCAATGCCGGCAACAACCGTCCTCTGGTCAATGCCGGTATCGACCTTCAGCTTCATCAGCTTATCGGATTTCGGCACCCGCTCAGCTTCAAGGATGGTGGAGACCCGGATATCAATTTTCGCAAAGTCATCATAGGCGATGATCTCCTTTTGCGATGGCAGCTTACTGGCTGCAGCAGCATTCTGTATTTTGGTGTCCATAAGTTTTTTCACCTGTTTTTCAATGACACTGTCTTCAATTTTTTCAAATAAATATTCCGGTGTTTTCAGCATGTGACCGGGACTCAATAGATCGGTGGCACCGGCGTTGTCCCATTTCAGATCGGGCAGATTCAGCATCTTCACCATTTTTTTCGCTGTGAAGGGGAGAAATGGAGCTGCCAGCACAGCCAGATTGGCGCATATCTGCAATGAGATGTTAAGGATGGTTTTTACCCGTTCTTCGTCGGTTTTAATGAGTTTCCATGGTTCGGCATCAGTGAGGTATTTATTACCCAGACGGGCCAGGTTCATCATTTCGCTGAGTGCTTCGCGGAACCGGAAACGATCGAGGCTGTCGCCGATCCTAGCCGGGAACTCCGGTATTTCTGACAGCACATTTTTATCCAGGTCGGTCATAGTGGATATTTCCGGTGTCTTACCCTCAAAGAACTTGAATGCCAGCACCATGGTCCGGTTAACGAAGTTGCCAAAGATGGATAGAAGTTCATTGTTGTTACGTGCCTGGAAATCTTTCCATGTGAAGTCGTTGTCTTTTGTTTCGGGAGCATTGGTCGTGAGGACATACCTGAGTACATCCTGTTTGCCGGGAAATTCCTCCAGATATTCATGCAGCCACACAGCCCAGTTCCGTGACGTGGATATCTTGTCGTTTTCGAGGTTCATAAACTCAAAAGCGGGGACATTGTCGGGCAGGATATATGTTCCCTCTTCTTTCAGCATAGCCGGGAAGATGATGCAATGGAAGACGATGTTATCTTTTCCGATGAAGTGGAGGAGCCGAGTTTCCTTGTCTTTCCACCACAGTTCCCAATTCTGGTCATGTTCCCGGGCCCACTCCCTGGTGGCGGAGATATACCCAATGGGTGCATCGAACCAGACATAGAGAACCTTGCCTTCGGTGCCGGGCAGAGGCACCTTCACACCCCAGTCAAGGTCGCGTGTGACAGCCCTGGGTTGCAAACCCTGATCGAGCCATGATTTACACTGTCCATAGACATTGATTTTCCAGTCATCTTTGTGGTCTTCGAGGATCCATTTTTTCAGCCAGCCCTCATATTTATCGAGAGGCAAAAACCAATGTTTTGTTTCTTTCATCACCGGAATATTGCCGCTGAGAGCAGACTTCGGATTAATCAGGTCGGTGGCATTTAAGGAAGTGCCGCAGTTCTCGCATTGGTCACCATAGGCTTTGTCATTTCCACAATGCGGACAGGTACCGGTGATGTAACGGTCGGCCAGGAATTGCTGGTGCTCCTCATCATAATATTGTAATGAAGTTTTTTCAATAAATTCACCTTTATTATAAAGGGTCAGAAAAAATTCAGAGGCGGTTTCATGGTGAATCTGATTTGAAGTCCTCGAGTAGATATCGAAGGATATGCCGAATTTCTCAAAAGAATCCTTAATCATGACATGGTACCTGTCGACGACCTGCTGCGGCGTGATGCCTTCCTGGCGGGCTTTGATGGTAATAGGTACGCCATGTTCATCAGAACCGCCGATATAGATGACCTGCTGGCCTTTGGAGCGCAGATAGCGGGCATAGATGTCGGCCGGGACATATACACCTGCAAGATGACCTATATGGATGGGGCCATTGGCATATGGCAGTGCAGAAGTGATCGTCGTACGTTTGAAGCGGGAAGGAGAATCGTTCATAAGAGGCTGATAATTAAAAATTCATATTTAAATTCACCGGCAAAGTTAAGAATTTATGGGTATGTACAGTGTCGATATTGTATCTTTAAAGGAAAGTAGTCATTGTAGTGCCGATAATCTGCGGTGATGTAGTACATTTGCTGCAACGGCATAAATCTGAACTGAATGATAACTCCGGCGTATTTAAAAGAAAATGACAAAGTGGCCATCGTGGCTCCTGCAAGAAGGGTATCAAGGGATGAACTGGAACCGGCAATAAAGATTTTAAAGAGCTGGGGACTTGAAGTTATCCCAGGTAAGAACCTTTTCAAGTCATTCCATCAGTTTTCCGGCACTGATGAAGAGCGCGCTTTCGATATACAGCAGATGATGGATGATGCATCTATAAAAGCTATATTTTGTGCCAGGGGCGGTTACGGAACAGTCAGAATCATCGATAAACTGGATTTCAGGCAATTCGTCAGGGATCCCAAATGGTTTGTCGGATTCAGTGATCTGACGGTCTTGCATTCCCATATCCAAAGTCATTTTGGTATTGAGACACTTCATGCAGAGATGATGGTAAACCTAGGCCGGGCAGATGTCACAGCCGATACTCTTGAATCCTTGCGAAAAGCATTATTTGGTGAGAATATCAATTACGAAATTGCCGGATTTAACTTAAACCGAAGAGGACGTAGAGAAGGTGTTTTAACCGGGGGTAATCTTTCGCTGCTTTGCAGTCTGGTGGGGACACCATCAGATATTGACACCAGCGGGAAAATCCTCCTCATTGAAGATCTGGATGAATACCTGTATCATATTGACCGGATGATGATGAACCTGAAACGGTCGGGTAAGCTGGAGAGGCTGGCAGGATTGATAGTTGGGAGCATGAATGATATAAAAGACAATGATGTACCATTTGGAATGACGGCATATGAGATTATCGCTGATGCGGTTGCATCGTATGATTATCCGGTTTGTTTTGGATTCCCCAGTGGCCATACCGATAACAATTATGCAATGATACTCGGTAGAAAAATTTCTTTGAATATTGATGATACTGTGAAGATTCAATTTTTATAGTTGCTGGATTTGTAATGAGGTTGTCTCAAAAGCCCTTAGTGTCTCCTGGTGATTACCTTCGTGTTCCTTTATGGTTAATCTAATTAATTGTATCACAAAGGATCACAAAGGATACACAAAGTCACACAAAGACAGAAAAGCAATTTTCAAGCACTTTTATTAAAGCCTTTTAATTTTATGGGTCACATTTTTTGTGATTTCTGATAAATATATAAACGCTGGTTATCCGGTTTATATATGTCAGAGATTCACGAACTGGGCAAGCAGGGGGAACAGTTTGCCATCAGCCATCTCCTGAAGCAGGGTTACAGGATCCTTGAACAGAACTGGAGGATAGGAAGGAATGAGATTGATATCATTGCCAGGGATGGTAATTTTCTGGTTATTGTTGAGGTGAAGACCAGGAGCTCATCCTATTCCGGCGAGCCGGAGATGTTTGTGACACGACAGAAGCAAAAAACCCTGATAAGGGCTGCTAATGCTTATATTAAATGGCATAAGATCGATCTTGAAACGCGGTTTGATATTGTAGCCATCATTATTTCATCTGCAGGCATCGAGATCAATCATATCAAAGATGCGTTTTATCCTACCTTATAAATCAAAATGTCCCGATAATGCCTACCTTTGAACCCTTATAACACAGATATGCAAAGACATTCTGAAAAAGGGAAAATTGTCAGGAAGAAATCCATAGCGCCCAAATCCGGATTTGACCGGGATAAAAGCAAAAAAAAAGGACCCTCTAGAAATGAATCTGGAGAAGGTTATAAGGAGAAAAGGTCTTTTTCGGCAGGGACAGTTAAAAGATTTCAGAAAAAGAAAATTCAAAAACCGGGATCCTCGCCGAAGGCTGATGACGGCTTGATCCGGCTCAACAAATTCATTGCCAATGCCGGCATCTGTTCACGTCGTGAGGCCGATCAGCTCATTGTTGCCGGAGCAGTCAAGGTAAATGGAAAGATTGTAAAGGAGCTTGGCACCAAGGTATCTGTTGACGACAAAGTGCAATACGGTGACATGACCATTCGTCCTGAGAAGCCTGTTTACGTTTTGCTTAACAAACCAAAGGGATATATCACCACCACCGATGATCCGTTTGAACGTAAAACCGTGATGGTGCTGGTCATGGATGCCGGTAAGGAGAGGATATATCCCGTGGGCAGGCTCGATCGAAACACCACTGGTTTACTTCTTTTTACAAATGATGGTGAGTTGGCAAAGAAACTGACTCATCCCAGTCATAATATTGAAAAGCTCTACCATGTCGTGCTTGATAAGGCGTTGAAAAAGAGCGATATGGTCGCGATTGTCAAGGGGATAGAACTGGAGGACGGATTCATTCAGGCTGATGAGGTTGCTTATGTGGAAGGACTTGATGATAAAAAACAGATTGGAATACGGCTTCATTCGGGGAAAAATCATATTGTCCGCCGCATCTTTGAACACCTTGGCTATACAGTATCCAGGCTCGACAGGGTTGTTTTTGCAGGGCTCACCAAAAAGGACCTGCCCCGGGGCAAATGGCGCTTTCTGAAACAGGAGGAGATCAACAGGTTAAAGATGTTGCGCAAATAGTCAGGCGCATAATTACATGCCCCTCATCCATTCCTCTCTTAAACCGGTATTACAATGAAGTGGCTTCACTGGGAGGCCTGTAAACAGGGTAATCATATTGGACAGGAAACCACATACCCGATAAAGGTATAATGAAAACTATGTATCAGAGTCCGGCAGCTGTTAAGATATTTTTAGCCACATCTGTATTATCCTGAAAGCCCATAAACAGTTCCTGCCCTCTGCCAAGAGCCCTTAAAGGAACCGGAATGGCGGTATGGCCGAAGGTGGTCCATCCTATGCCGGATTTGGAGGCCAGAAGTTTTGCCGCTGCTATGGCCAAAGGTTCCTTTTCGTCATATAAAATATTGTTTTGTTCATTATTTGGCAGTGATGACGGGAGCTGCATGCTAAGCTTGAAAGCATCTTCAAGTTGTTTTTTCTCATAATCTGAAAGCTTTAATGTCTCAGTTCCCAGACCAAAATTATCCTTTATGATACCGAGCATCTCATCGAAATTTGCTTTTCCCCCCGGATGATCCTCGCGATATTTCTTAACGATAAGGGAAAATGCCTCCATCGACATTTTCTGTTCCTGAAGCGTTGAAAATGCCTGCTCTTCATTTGTGATAGTGGTTCCCATGGTCATCCCTCCTGTTTCATGGTCGGCAACGACAATGATAAGTGTTTCATCGGGATGGAGCCTATAGAATTTCACAGCCTCTCCTATTGCTTCATCAAAATCAATGACTTCTCTGACTTCACCTGCTGCATCATTGGCATGGCACAACCAGTCGATACTTCCTCCTTCAACCATAATGAAAAATCCATTTTTATTATCCAGCATTCCAATAGCTTTTGATGTAAACAGGGTCAGCGTGATATCATCTTCATTCTGATCGATGGCATAGGGTTCAGATTGTCCCGGGATCAACCGTTGATTCATGACAATCACTTTACCGGCAGAAGGTTCAAGTTTTTCAAAATCGGTTTTCTGGTTTATAATGTGATATCCATTTTTTTTCGCCAGATTAATTATGTTTACAGTATCTCCATTTTGTACTTTAACAGGATTTCGCAGACCACCGCCACCGAAGAATTCGAAATTGCTGTTTACAAGGTCTATGGCAATTTCATGGTAATTGTTTCGCGAGGGTTGATGAGCATAAAAGGCAGCTGGTGTTGCATGGTCGATGGAAACGGTGGTGATTATACCTACTTTCATGCCGGCCTGGTATGCAATTTCTGCTATCGTTTTCAGAGTGTCGACATGGCTGGAATCCATTGATAGAGTGCCATTGGAGGTCTTATAGCCTGTTGCCAGTGCAGTAGCGGCAGCAGCAGAACAGGTATAAAAATTATCCTGGCTGTATGTTGTGCAAAATGTCTGAACCGGAAACTGGCTCATATTCAGTTTTTTGAAGCCGATGATACTATCTTTTGCACCCAGAAAGGCTTCAGCCGCTGATGTTTGGGCCAGGCCCATCCCATCGCCGATGAAAAGAAATATATATTTTGCTTTCCCGGTCTTCTGAAAATCCTGCCCGAAGGAATTCAGAGAAAACAAAATAGTAATCAATCCCAGAAGGGCGAGTGATTTTAAATAAAGTGACGGTTTGCTCATGATGGAAATATTAAAATTCTTGAGGTTCATACCTTTTATTGAAACGAAATTCAGATCAGTATTCAGATTTTTGCATCGAGTTTTATTTTTATCCTGGATGCCAGAATATCAATAGCCACCAGATTTGTACCTCCCTGCGGGATAATGATATCGGCATACCGTTTTGAAGGTTCGATGAATTGAAGGTGCATAGGCTTGACAAAATGCTCATAATGATTCAGCACATCAATATATGATCGTCCGCGTTCCTGGATATCGCGATGAATGATACGCATCAGCCGGTCATCGGCATCGGCGTCGACGAAAACCTTGATGTCCAGACACTTCCTTAATCTTGGATTGGTCAGGATAAGTATACCTTCGATGATGATTACTTTGCAAGGTTTAATGGGTATCGTTTCTTTTGCACGTGTGCAGGTCAGGTAGGAGTAAATGGGCATGTCGATCTCCTGATTTTTTTTGAGCTTACCGATATGGTTGACCAGCAGGCTGAATTCGATGGAGGAGGGATGGTCAAAATTGATTTTTTTACGTTCTGCCAGCGGGAGATGGCTGTTATCCTTATAATAGGCATCCTGCGGAATGATGGTGACAGAATCTTCGGGCAGAAGGCTGGCAATCCTATTGACGACTGTTGATTTTCCGGATCCTGAGCCTCCGGCAATGCCAATGATGAGCATAGATGTCAATTACTTCTTTTCGCACAACTCTATTAACACCCCGTAAGTCGACTTTGGGTGCAGAAACCCGATATTCAATCCCTCAGCGCCCTTGCGGGAGGTTTTGTCGATAAGTTGTATCCCTTTTTCTTCCGCTTCTTTCAATGTGGCATCCACATCTTTAACGGCAAAGGCAATATGATGAACGCCTTCCCCTCTTTTTTCCAGAAATTTGCCAACAGGACCTTCCGGGTCAGTGGATTCGAGCAACTCGATCTTGGTTTTGCCGATCATGAAAAAAGCGGTTCTCACCTTCTGGTCTTTTACTTCTTCGATGGCATAGCACTTCAATCCCAGAATGTTTTCATAAAACCTGATGCTTTCGTTTAAGTTTTTTACGGCTATACCAATATGTTCAATGTGAGATGAAATCATATAACTGATTCTTTCATTTTTCTGAAAAAACAAATGTATTAGTTTTTCACCTTACTTTAACATGATATTCCCAATCCCATGCACTATTTTACCATCAACTGCTGGACATTCAGAATCATCCCAAAGGAATTATTCTGAAATTTAGTTCCCGCTTTTCTTGACCTTAACGAATACCGAATACATACACGGCACCAATATCAGTGTAAGGAAAGTGGCGAATGAGAGGCCAAAGATGATCGTCCATGCCAGAGGTTTCCAGAAGGTGGCGCTGGGGCCGCCAAAGAAAATTTCAGGATCCAGTTCAGTGAAGAATGTCATGAAGTTGAAGTTCAACCCTATAGCCAGTGGCAGCAAACCCAAAAGGGCAGCTCCCGCTGTCAGCAAAACAGGCGTGATCCTGACAGCTCCGCCCTGTATGATAGCCTGTTTCCTCTCCACGCCCCGGCTGATCAGCACATTTGTGAAGTCGATGAGCATGATACCGTTTTTAATCACAATACCTCCAACTGCAATGATCCCCATACCGGTCATCATGATGGAAAAATCAATTTTGAATATAATTGTACCCAACAAGACGCCTATCATGCTGAAAATAATCTGGGTCATGATGATCAGTGGTTTGACAATAGAATTGAACTGTGCTACCAGGACGATCATGATAAGGAATATAGCCATCAGAAAGGCCATTGATAGAAACTGGGCATTCTCCTGTTGTTGCTGCTGTTCGCCAGTAAACTTGATCGCATAACCTTCTTCGAGTTTAAAGCCCTTAAGTTCTTTTCTGAGTTTGGCGACAATTTCGTTGGCGTTGTATCCGGTCAGCACATTTGAGCTGAGTGTGATCACACGTTTATAATCCTTACGGAGGATACCACCATACGTGGATGCATAATCGGCATTAACGACAGAGGAGATGGGAACCATTTTTGGTCCGCCGCCGCCCCGGTTGCCATTGCCTCCCTGTCCGTTGCCACCACCTTGTTGTGCGGCCACATTTACATTCAAGAGGGTTTCCAGATTCTCGCGATAGGGTTTCTGGAGCCTGAGCCGGATATCATACTCATCTTCACCTTCCCTGATTTTAGAGATATCCTTGCCATACAGGGCTGTCCGCAGGTTCATACCGATAGCCGCTGTGCTGAGACCCAGCTTATTAGCTTTGGCACGGTCAATATTTAAAACCAGCTCAGGGGTATTTATTACAAGGTCCATCTTCATTTGTTCAATACCCTGAATATTAAGTGAGTCGATATAATGCTGAAGACGGGTGACTGTGGGGATGAGTCTGTCGAAATCTTCCCCGCTGACCTCAATATTGATAGGTTTACCGGCAGGTGGACCCATACGTGCTTGTCCAACAGTGATACCGGCACCGGGTATGTCTTTCAGTTTTTCCCTGATCTGGTCCAGATAATCGGTGGTATGGGGTTTTGCCCTGTATTTATATTCAACAAAGGAGATGGCCACCCGGCCTAATTTCTCCTGAGTTGACCTCTCGAAAATACTTTCACCCGCATTCATAGCTACATTAGAAATAACCGACTCAACATCCGGATTGTTTCTGCCGATGACCTCGAAGACCCGGTTTTCAACAATTTTTGTGACAGAGTCGGTCACTGCAATATCGGTGCCTGCCGGCATTTTCACATATACATAAATTTCATTGGGATCACCACTGGGAAATAAAACAACTTTCGGAGGAAAAACACCCATGAGAAAGAAGGTAAAAAAGAATAGTACGACAACACCCGAGATCAGGTAATATGGTCTTTTCCCTGTCAGGAAATAGCTAAGTTGCTTCTTGTAACTCTCGATGAGAAAAGGATATATTTTTTTCTGGAAGACACGGATCATGGGAATGATGATATATTTTGTCATTACATACATGATCAGAAAGAACAGCAGGATGTGGGTCATGAACCTGACTTTGACAAAGGCAAACAGGATAGCAAATAAAACCAGTACTGCGGATATAATGAGAATTTCCTTATTTCGTTTTTTATTATCCTGCACAGCATCGTCCCGGTATTTCATAAAAGAAGCAGCAAAGACAGGATTGATGAAGAAGGCCGAGACTAATGAAGCCATCAGGCTGATGATGATGGTAATGGGTATATAGAGCATAAATTTTCCAGCCACGCCCGGCCAGAAAGCCAGAGGGAGAAACGGGGCGATGGTAGTGATTGTCCCTGTAAAGACAGGTCCGGCAACTTCGGCTGTGGCCAGCTTGGCAGCCGGCCCGATGGGCAGGTTAGGCGTGTGCATAAAGTGCCGGTATGTGTTTTCAACTACCACTATGGAGTCATCGACGACCAGACCAAGCACAAGAATGAAAGCCACGAAAACCACCATATTCATGGTGAAACCTACCAGTGGAATCATGATAAATGTCATTAGCACGGATAATGGAATGGATGTGGCCACAAATAGCGCATTATCAACACCCATGAAAAACATCAGGATCAGTACAACGACCATGAATCCGATAATCATGGTGTTGAAAAGCTCGCTGAGGTTATTCCTGGTCGTGGTGCTTTGGTCACCTGTTGTTGTGATGACAAGATTGGACGGTGCTACTGTTTTGAAATCTTCAAGAATGACCTTAATTTTATCGATAGCGTTAATAAGGTTCTTACCGCTTTTTTTAACGACGTTTAATGTAATGACATCCTGTCCGTTAAGGCGTGAATAACTGGTCCGGTCGGCAAAACCATCCACCACCTCAGCGATATCTTTGAGATATATGCCATTCTTTATCAGGATATTCTGAATATCTTCCACTCCTTTAAATTCACCGAGGATTCTGAGAGTTCTTTTCATGCCTGCCATTTCTACCTGCCCGCTGGAGATGGTCATATTTTCGTAGGCCACTTTCCGGTCAATATCATCAAAAGTGATATCTGCCGCCTGCATTTTATAAAGATCGACATTGATCTGGAATTCTCTTTCAAGGGCACCGACAATATCCACCCTGGTGATCTCTTCCATTCCTTCGATACGGTCCTTGAGATCATCGGCATATTTTTTCATTTGAGCCAGTCCTATATCACCAGAAAGATTAATATACAAAACAGGTATTTCCGACAGATCGATACGAGTGACTTCAGGGCTATTAGGAAGATCGCTTGGAAGATCTTTTTTTGAGCGGTCCACAGCATCCTTCACATCCTGCTGTGCAGTCTTATTATCGACGTTCGTTTCAAATTCGATGAAGATCATGGAGTAATCCTGCAGGGAATTGCTGTATATCTGTTTGATTCCCTTAACGGTTTTCAGTTCTTTTTCGATGTGGCGGGTCACGAGGTTTTCCATATCAGCCGGAGACGTTCCAGGATAAATGGTGGTGATGGAGAAGTAGGGGAACACAATCTCCGGGAAACTCTCCTTTGGAGTCGACCGGTATGAGTAAATACCGAATACGATCAGAATGGCTATAAAAAAATAAACGGTTAGCCTGTTATCGATGGCAAATTCTGTTGGTCGGAATCGTCTGGTTTTCATGCTGCCTGTTTTTCTGATAACATTATATATAAATAATAATCGGATGTAAAAAATATAGAGGTTACCATTTTAATCAACAACGTTTACGGTTTGTCCGTCTGCCAGATCCTGGTATCCTGCTATAACGATTTTTTCACCTGGTGTCAGATTTTCGATAATCTCAACACGGTTGTTGTAATATTGTCCTGTCTTTACAATTTTCTTCCGGACCTTCCACTGATTTCCATCATTAACCGCTACAAAAATGAATTCCTGTTCACCGGTGTTTTGTACCACATTGACTGGGACAGTTGTTGCATTCTGTTTAGCGTAGTCATTGATCTTCAGTACGGTCAGCATATTATTGGCGGCAATATTGTAATCCGGGGGTACCAGGACTTCGATGTTGAAGGTTCGTGTTTCGGGATCAATCACGCTTGAAACCGCAGAGATGTCTTTCTTAAATTCCACGTTTATACCGGGAATATTGATGAAAGCTGTGTCACCAACTTTAATGTCCTGGATGTATTTTTCAGAGACCTGAGCCCTAATTTTCAGGTTTGATTTCTGCACCACACGAATGGTCCCAAAACCAGCTGCAGCAGCTTCGCCTTCCTTTATGGCCACTTTATCGACTACACCATTGATGGGTGATTTTATCCTGGTTTTATCATATTGTTCCTCCATTGTGGACAGCCGGCTTTCAAGGTTCTCCTTGGCATTCTTGGCCTGCAGGAACTGTATCTCGCTGCCTATCTTCTGGTCCCATAACCTTTTCTGCCGTTCATAAACATCGTTGGCCAAAGTGAGGTTTAATTTTATCTCATCAATGGTTTTCTTTAAAATGGAAGCATCCAGTTCGGCTAAGACCTGACCTTTTTTCACAATATCACCTTCTTTGACATAAATCCTCTGTACGATCCCTGGCGATTCAGCCGGAATGAAGATATCCTTATCGGATTCTACAGTGCCTTGAACTTCAATATAATGCAAGAAATTCACCGGCACAACGGTTTCGATTTTAATATTTGGGATATGAGCAGGATCGTTCACAACACCACCCTGGGCTATAATCACTTTTTCCAGTTCGGCAATGGAGGCATCAATGGCGCGAACTTTTTCCTGGTATTGTTCCTTCTGTTTTTGAAGACTCTGCAGTTTTGCCTGGTTATCAATGCTTTTCGTACATGCAAATGCAAATACGACTAAAACCAGGATGAAGAACAGATTTCTCATGAATATGCTTTTCTTTATTATCTTTTTCATATGGCCACTTATTTGTGTGATAGTGTACAAACTAATTTTTTGTCAGCACCTTTTCAAGTGTCGATTTTGCAGCGAGCAGTTCCCTCATGGAGCCAAATAAAGTAGTAAGGGATGTCAGGTACTGATTATATGATTGCTGGATGTCCATACTGGATGCGACACCTTCCCGGTATTTAAGTAAGGTTTTCGTATATATTTTATAGGCAATATCAGTACTTCTTTTTTTATTGGTATAAACCTGTAGCGCATTCTGAAAGTTTGACCGGGCAGTAGAATATTCCAGAAGAAGACCTTCTTTGACTTGTTCGTCCAGTACCATAACCTTATCAACCTCCAGCTTAGCCTGTTGCAATGCAGCATTCCGCATGCCAGAACTTAAAATCGGAATACTCAGGGATATCCCAAACTGGGAAGTACGAAACCAGGGTTCATTTGCTGTAAAAAAGTTGAAGGAGGTACGCTGCGCATTCTCGGAAAGGCTTATATATCCGGCAAGAGATGGCATATAGGCAGCCCTTTTAACTTTCATATTCATAGTTTTCAACACCTGCTGGGTTTGTATTGCACGATAATCGACATTCTGTGTAAAATCAAAAGGTGAATCCAGAAGGATGCTTTCATTCATATTTTGAATAAGGGTACTGATATTATCCGATAATTTGATGAGTTGGGATATTTTCATTCCCATTGTGAATTTAAGGTAATTATAGGCAATATCCAGTTGTTTGTTAATATTGAGCACGCCGGTTTCAAGATCCTGTACAAGCAATTCGATCTGGTCAACATCCGTGTTCTCAATAAAACCGCTTTTAAAAGTCTCCTGAACTTCAAATAACATCTGCTTCAGTGTGGCCAGTGTGCTGTCGGCGATCTTCTTCGATTCTTCGAGGATGATGACATTGTAATAGGCCGAGGATATATCTTCCCTGAGTTGTATCTGGTTTTTATGGAGTAAAGTTTTTGACATGTCAACATATACGCGCGATGCCTTAAGTCCAATAAGGTAGGATCCATCGAAAATCAACTGGGATAAAGTAATATTTCCCTCTGCATTATGCGGAGTTCCAAATTGTATCTCCACAAACGTTCCTGCAGGTTGTTGCAGAAACTCACCGGGTATCAGTGATGTTGGGAGTTCCAGGAAGTTAGTATATGAAGCTGAGGCAGAAATCTGTGGTAAGCCAATGGCTGTCATTTCCTGGACTTTCTTTTTTGAGATGGTGACATCAGTCTGGGAGTTTCTTATCCCATAATTATTGGTCAGCGCATATTGTATGGCCTCTTCAAGTGTAAACGAAGGTATCTGTTGCCCAAATAATAAACTGTCAGAACAGCACCATATAAAGATTGTAATCAAAAAACAGAGTCGTTTCATTCCTCTCAGAATTAAGTCCTAAAAACATTTATTTTGACACTTGGTTTCGAAATATTTTATTCCCGCTTCATTTGATATTCCTCTGATGTGATTTTCAAACATCGTATTGAAAATCTTCCTGAAGGAAAATTTTCCTTCAGGAAAAAATTCCGGGTCGAGAATGTCTTCCATTCTTGTGATATATAAATTGGCAATGAGTTCCGGGTTAAGATCATCGCGGTAATAGCCTTCTTTAATGCCTTGACGGACATTGTCTTTTATATGTTTGATCATTAATTTGTTCCGGCGTTCAGTATGTGTTTTGTAAATCTCGGGATAGTATTTCATGAGATCATGTTCCAGGGTCGGATTGGTTTTATAATCTTTCAGAAGCTGGCCAAGGCTTTTACTGAATTCAAGCAAGGTGTCAATGGCATTTAACTTTTCATTCTGAACCTTCTGAAATAATTCAAGGCCTGTTGAAAACTGGAAATCCAGCATACGGCTGATCAGATCGGATTTTGACCTGACATAAAAGTAAAGTGTCTTTTTTGAGATACCCATATCCCTGCAAAGGTCATCCATTGATATACTGCGTATACCGTATTTATTGAAAAGGCCAATGGCGCTGATCATTATATTACTGAATTTCTCATCCATAGAAAATCCCAGGAAAAAATGAAACGGCAAAATTAGAAAATAAATAATATTAAAATCGAGGGAAACGAAATAAATTTAAAATGTTTCCTCAGATAGGAGTAATGTCAACGAATTTCGAAGTCTACTAATTTAATTTTTTTCTCGAAATACCTAACTCCTTCGGATTTGGCAATACTACGGATGAGATTTTCGAACATGACTTCGAAGAGCATAGAGAAAGAAAATTTTTCCGGCGGGAAAAAGTCGGGATTATGGATATCAATAAGCCTGCTGATATAGAGACGGGCTACAAGTTCAACACTCAGATCATCACGATACATACCCTGATTGATGCCTTTTTCAATGTTGATCTTGATGTTATCGAAGATAAAATCGATCCGTTTCTGAAAATGATCCTGGTATATATCAGGGTAATATTTTTTAAGGTCAAAACTGATAGAAGGGTTGATATTTTTAAAATTCTGGCTGATTTCGCGGCTGACAGTCAGGAGGATATCAATGGCGTTAACGCCATCAAAGTCGTATTCATCAAAAATGACCTTAAAACTTTCACGCTCGAATTCCAGCACTTTTCTTACAAGGTCTGATTCATTTTCAATATAATGAAAAAACTCACTCTTGGAGATGTGAATGTTTTCACATATATCGTCAAATGTGAAATTTCTGACACCTTTCTTTTCCATGAGCTCCCTCACACACTCCATGATATTTTTATAAACCGGATCCACCGGTATGATCTGTCGTTTTTCAGCTTCCTTCATAATATATCTTTAATGATTGGTGAAAAGGTTGATTGGGTTATTAATGTTATTATAAAACCAGGATGGTCCTTTTTTGTGCCACAGCTAATAGGACTTTACAGCATAAAAATAAAAAAAATAAATTTTATCAGATCAGGAAGATCGTAAATTTTATTTCTTTATGAATTATCAGGCAAAGCTCGTAAAATTATCGTAAAATTTTCAAAACAGATTTCTGAAATGGAAGTTAATAGTGTTTTTTAGTTTATATCTGATCCCGACCTTGTATATTTCTAAAATTTCTATATTTTTGATACCTGTTCAGTTCCACCACCTGGTTAATTTACTATTAATTCTAAAAATGTAAACCAACATGAAAAGAGTACTGTTTTTTTTAATGCTGATTATTGTTATCAGTATGTTCTCCTGCACACAGGGGAAGTACAGGACCGTGATGAAAACGGATAATAACGGTTATAAATATGAGACCGTTACCAACGATCCATTGCAGGCCAGGATGTATAGCCTGAGCAATGGACTGAAAGTGTATCTGACCGTCAACAAGGATGAACCGCGCATTCAAACCATTATAGGCATCAGGGCCGGATCGGCTTCTGATCCTTTAGAAACAACGGGGCTGGCACACTATTTTGAGCACCTCATGTTCAAAGGAACACATAAAATTGGTACCATAAACTGGGAAGAGGAGGAGCCATTATTGAAGGAAATTTCTGATCTGTTCGAACAGCATCGGGCCACTACCGACACAGCAGCAAAATTGGCGATCTATCGCAAGATTGACAGCTTGTCAGTTATCGCAGCCAAATATGTCGCCACCAATGAATATGATAAGCTGGTTTCCAGCATTGGCGCCAAAGGTACCAACGCTTTCACCGACTATGACCTGACAGGCTATATCAATGATATCCCATCCAATGAGCTCGAAAAATGGTTAAAGCTTGAAAGTGAACGTTTCGGACAGGTTGTTCTCAGACTTTTTCATACCGAATTGGAGACTGTATATGAGGAGTACAATATGTACAATGATATGGACCAAACCCGGGCCGAGGAAGCACTTATGGCGAGCATTTTCCCAAAGCATCCTTATGGACGCGATGTGCTTGGCCTACCGGAGCATCTGAAAAATCCTTCCATGGTGAATATTTACAATTTTTATAATACTTTTTATGTTCCTAATAACATGGCTATTGTTCTCTCCGGTGATTTTGATCCGGATGAAACCATAAAGCTTATTGATAAGTATTGGGGTACAAAAGAGAATAAGCCTTTACCTGAAATCACTCAACCAAAGGAAGATCCGATCACTGCACCGATTATCAAAGAGGTGTCAGGACCTGATGCGGAATCTGTCAGATTGGCTTACCGGTTCAATGGTGTAAATTCGGAAGATGAAAAATATATCAGACTTATTGACCAGATCCTCAGCAACAGCCAGGCCGGCCTTATTGATATAGACCTGAATCAGCAGCAAAAAGTGTTACGGTCGGGGAGTTATTCGAATTTCATGAGAGATTACGGCCTGCACGAGTTTTATGGAAATCCACGCGAAGGGCAATCACTTGAAAATGTTAAAGACTTACTCCTTGGTGAAATACAAAAGGTTAAAAACGGAGAATTTGACGACTGGATGCTTCAGGCAGTCATCAACGACTTACGTCTCTCTGAAATACGTCAGCAGGAGAATAACATGAGCAGGGCATTTGTTCTTATGAGTGGGTTTATTGATGGGACTCCCAGGATTAACCAGATAAAATTCCTTGATGATCTGGAAAAGATATCAAAGGAGCAGGTTGTGCAGTATTCCAAGGATAAATTCAAGGACAATTATGTGGTCGTTTACAAACGAACCGGAGAAAAGAAGGATGTTAAGAAGGTGGAAAAACCCCCCATCACTGCTGTTCCAATTAACCGTGAATACCAGTCGGAGTTTTATAAAGAATTTTCTGCCATCTCACCGGAAGAAATTAAACCCGTATTTGTCGATTTTGAAAAAGAAATCGGCAGGGACAAGATCACGGATGGAGTGGATTATTTTTACATGAAAAACAATACCAATGAGCTTTTCAGTCTGAATTACATCATTGATATGGGCAAGAATCATGATCTGAATCTGCCCATTGCCGTTAATTATCTTCCTTATCTGGGGACCGACAAGTACACACCGGCACAGCTCAGGCAGGAATTTTTCAAACTTGGTATATCCATGGGTGTCAGTACAGGTGCCGATCGTTCCTATATCTATATTTCCGGCCTTGAAAAATCATTTGAAAAAGGAATTGAACTCCTTGAGCATGTATTGTCAAATGCCAAGGCTGACCAGGAAGCCTATGATGAATATGTCAAGGGCATATTGAAAAAACGTTCTGATAACAAGCTGAACAAGAATGCGATTCTTTGGAATGCCATGTTCAATTATGGTAAATATGGAACTAAATCACCGACTACGGATATTCTGACAGAAGAACAGTTGAAAAGCCTGAATCCGGAAAATCTGACCAAAATGATTAAGGAGATGTATTCGTACAAACATAAAGTATTTTATTATGGTCAGAACGATATGGCGGCATCCAAAGCCATCATTGAAAAGTTCCACAAAATGCCTGCAGAGCTGAAGGATTATCCAAGTCCAACCCAATATACTGAGCTGGATTCTGATAAAAACAAGGTCTATTTTGTTGATTATGACATGACCCAGGCTAATATCGTTTTCCTGTCGAAAGACCAGCTTTTCAGCAAGGATCTTTTGCCGCCGGCACGGCTGTTCAATGAATATTTCGGAGGCGGGATGGCATCCATAGTTCTCCAGGAGATCAGGGAGTCGAGAGGCCTTGCCTATTCAGCCTTTGCCGCATACGCTCAGCCCGACAGGCCTTTCAAACATAACTTCACTTACGCTTTCGTAGGGACTCAGGCCGACAAGCTGAAGATCGCCACCGATGCCATGCTGGCCATGATGAATCAAATGCCCAGAGCCGAAAAACAGTTTGATCTGGCGAAAGAAACAATCGTCAAGCAGATTAATTCCGAAAGAATCATCAAAGAGGATATTTTCTGGACATATCTTTCACTTTTGGATCTTGGAATCAATTACGACAACCGGAAAGATGTATATAATAATATCCCGGCCATGTCGCTTGACGATCTGAATAAATTCTTCGATGAACACATACAAGGGAAAAAATATACTTTCCTTGTCCTTGGTAAGAAGGGCAGTGTGGATATGAATGTCCTCGGGCAGATCGGGGAAGTGAAAGAGTTGACACTCAAGGAGATATTTAACTATTAATCTTCGGGTTGGTTGTGGTATTAAGCCACAATTACCATTATACCGGCATCTTCAAGGCGTTTTTTATCATCACCTGAGATGCCGGTATCTGTTACCACAGTGTTGATTCGGGTGGTTTTACAAATGAATGCAAGGCTCCGGCGAAGGAATTTGGATGAATCTGTCACAACAATCACTTCTTTGGCTATTTCGATCATGATCTGGTTTAGGGAAGCTTCCTCAATGTTAGGTGTTGAGATACCATGACGTGTATCGAAACTGTCTACTCCCAGAAAAGCTTTATCCACGAAAAAGCTCCTGAAGTTATTTTCAGCGAGAGGCCCAACTAATGAAAGGGATTTTCTCCGGAGTGTACCGCCAGGAATAATCAGATTAATATTTTGGTGAGAACTCAGGTAGTTGACGATATTAAGAGCATTGGTAATCACAGTAAGGTCGCTGATGTCGGGCGACAGGTTTTTTACCACTTCCAGTGTAGTTGTCCCAGAATCGATGATGATGGTATCATGATCATAAATAAGCCGGGCTGCTGCCTGTCCAATACGGTTTTTCTCCTCGTGATGCAGCTTGGCTTTCTCACCCAAATGCTGATCCGTCCCTACCACATGATCAATGTGCATGGCACCACCACGCGCCCTTATCAATAGTCTTTTTAATTCAAGTTGTTCCAGATCATTACGGATAGTCACCTCACTCACACCAAATTCCCTGCTGAGATCCTGTACAAATACCTGATGATCAGTTGATAATATCTTCAGGATTTTCATCCTTCGTTCAACGGTACTCTGTTTATTCCCTCTTACCATTTGCACATGAATATTGGATTGTTAATGAAAATTTATGCAAAGTTACATTTTAACTCGTGTTCATTTTTTTAAAATTAATAATAAAAAGAAATTTTTTATCAATTATTTCGAAACGATTTATAACTTTTTTAAATTTGTATAATAATATAATGAAAGATTAAAAGTATTTTTTTCGATCATGAATATCTGGGGTTATTCAGAGGAAGCCCTCGCAAAAAGAGGAGCCCTTCACACTGCTACTGAAATTTGCAAGCAGCCTCTGGTATGGCAAAGTGTCTATAACAGTATTGTTGCCTCAAGAGATCAGATCAGAAGCTTTATGGACCATGTGCTGTCACATGAGCCACTTCAAATTATACTGACAGGAGCCGGTTCCAGCGCATTTATCGGACTATCACTTCATGGAACCTTTGCCCGGAATTTCGGTAACTGTATATCCAGCATTGCGACAACCGATCTGGTAACACATCCGCAAAATTATTTTTCTGCCGGCAGACCAGTTCTTTTGATATCGTTTTCCCGTTCAGGCGATAGTCCGGAAAGTGTTGCTGCTGTGAGCCTTGCTGATCAGGTTTGTTCAAAGGTCTTTCATCTGATCATAACCTGTGATGCAACGGGCAAGCTGGCCAATTTGGCGACATTATCCGAAAAATATGTATTTGTGCTTCCTCCGGAAGCCAACGACCAGAGTCTGGCTATGACCAGCAGTTATTCAGGCATGCTTCTCGCGGGTTTGCTGATAGCGCGTCTCAGTGAAATCGACCTACTTTCCGGCCAAATGGGTATACTTAACACTTATGCGATAAAATTGCTTGATCATTATGCCAATGATCTCAGACAAATGGCTGATCTCGATTTCCGCAGGGCAGTGTTCCTTGGATCAGGACCCTTATATGGCACTGCCACCGAATCGCATCTCAAGTTACAAGAGCTCACAGATGGGAAAATTATCTGTAAAAACGATACCTTTCTCGGTTTCAGGCATGGTCCCAGGGCTGTGATTAACCCTAAAACACTTTTATTTTACCTGTTTTCAAATCAGGCCTATGTAGCACATTACGAGCACGACCTGGCTGATTCGATAAAAATGAACGGCAAGGCTCTATATGAGGCCGGATTAATGGAAACCAGGAATAGACAGCCTCATCTTGACAAAGAGTTTGTGCTGACCGATAACGACAGTCAGCTTGAAGAAGATTTTATGCCTGTCTGTTGCATTATCCCGGCACAGATGCTTGGTTTCTTTAAATCATTGGAACTGGGATTGACCCCTGACTCACCTTCGTTGAGCGGGGCCATTTCCAGGGTGGTTAAAGGAGTAGTTATTTACCCTTTCAGTCAGAAAGCATGAAACAGAAAATCAGGTTAATAGTTTTTCAACGATTACAAGAACTTATCGCCTTGATATGAACTGAAATAGGAATTGATAATTCATAATTAATAATTGATGAATGCTTTTGATGTAGTAGTCATCGGAGAGCTTAATGTAGACATTATTCTAAACAGGATTTCCAAATTTCCGGAGATGGGTAAGGAGGTCATTGCCCATCACCTTGAGCTGACCCTGGGAAGTTCATCGGCCATTTTTGCTTCCAATCTGAGCTCTCTTGGTTCACGGGTAGCTTTTATCGGTAAAATCGGAAAAGACAGCTTTGCCTCCACAGTGCTTGGAAGCCTTCAGTCAAAAAAAGTCGATACATCGCATATTTTTCAATCGGATATATTGAATACCGGAGCCACCATTGTCCTGAATTTTGATCAGGACCGTGCTATGGTCACCTATCCGGGGGCCATGGAAGACCTGAAATTGGAGGATATAGATTTTGAATTTATTAAGCATGCCCGTCATCTTCATCTCTCTTCCATTTTTCTTCAGCCAGGCCTCCGGAAAGATATTCCCATTCTTTTTCGTAGGGTGAAGGAACTGGGTCTCACCACTTCAATGGATCCACAATGGGACCCGGCTGAGAAATGGCAGGTTAATCTCCCTGACCTGTTGCCGTATCTGGATGTTTTCATGCCCAATATGTCTGAACTATTATTCCTCACCCGTACAAACTCTATGGAAGAGGGCATTCAATGTATTAAGCCCTTTGCTCAGCATTTGGTAGTCGTTGTCAAGGATGGAAGTAACGGTGCCTGGCTCTGGGATGGCAGCACGATTTTGCATCAGCCTGCTTTCCTGAACAGGAATGTTGTGGATTGCATTGGGGCGGGTGACAGCTTTAATGCCGGTTTCATCAGTAAATTCACCAGTGGGGCGTCGCTTCCACAGTGTCTGGCATTCGGGGCATTAACAGGTGCAATATCAACTACAAAAGCCGGCGGGACCGGGGCATTTTCCAGCATGGTAAAAATACGTGAGGTAGCTTTGAAAATGTTTAATGTAAAAATCTAAACTGTACAGAGATATGAAAGTGAAGGATAAACTATTGGAATTCAAAGCTCAGGGCAGGGCATTGCTGGCGGTTAACTTTTACAATTACGAAACCCTGGCCGGAATTGTAAAAGCTGCTGCGGAAATGAAAGAACCCATCATACTGCAGTTATCCGGAAGTTCCATTCAATATTTGGGACTTAACGTTGCGATAAAAATGGCCCATGCAGCTTTGGAACAATATGATGTGGAAGGCTGGCTGCATCTCGATCATGGTTCATCAGTGGAAATGGCACGGCTTTGTCTGGCTGCCGGCTTTGATAGTGTGATGATTGATGCCAGCGAGAAGACATTTGACGAAAATATCCGTATTACCCGAAATGTTGTTGAGATGGCTTCTGCAACAGGTTCTTGTGTGGAATCGGAGCTGGGTTATGTCGCCAAACTTGGACAGCAGCAAAACAGCAGTGGTTTTACCAGACCTGAGGAGGCCATGGAATTTGTCGAAAAAACTGGTGTTGACATGCTGGCAGTTGCTATTGGCTCTGCACACGGATTTTATAAAGAAGAGCCACATCTTGACCTGGATCGGCTGGAACAGATCAGGAAAGTGACGGCTGTTCCGCTGGTTTTGCACGGTAGTTCAGGAATACCTGACCAGATGCTGCGTGATGCTATCAGCCACGGAATTGTCAAGATAAACCTGGCGACAGAATCAAAAAATGCTTTTATGAAAGAGCTGAAAATCGTGTTATTGAATACTAATGAGATCGACTTGCGCAAGACCTTTCCTCCAGCAATAGAAGCGGTTAAAAATGTCATTATACGTAAGCTTAAACTGATCAGCATGACGTAATTATCTCGGAAAGATGAAAAAAAATAGATATATTTTGTTTGTTTTATTTTCTCATGCCCTGTTTTCGGTAGCACAAAACAATGCAGATGATCTTCTGCTGAAAGACTACAAGCCTGTCTCTATATATAATATTCCGGTCACTATTCCTGCAAAGGCCCGTTATCAGGTTATCGATATACATTCTCATCCCTATGCCTCAAGTGAAACTGAAATAAAGCAATGGGTCGAGACCATGGACAGGTTGGGTATCAGTAAAACCATTATCCTGACTGGAACGAGTGGAAGGTCATTTGATTCCCTGGTGGCGGTATATGGAAAATTCCCCGGTCGTTTTGAACTCTGGTGCGGATTTGATTACACCGGCTATGATCAGCCCGGATTTGGCCCGGCAGCAGTAAAAGAGCTGGAACGTTGTCACAGCATAGGCGCACGCGGTGTCGGGGAACTGGGAGATAAAGGAGCCGGAGAAGTGTATTCCAAACCGGTAGCCGGAGTCGGCATGCATATCGATGATCCCAGAATGAAACCATTGTTTGAAAAATGCGCTGAACTTCAAATGCCTGTCAATGTTCATGTCGCAGAACCATTTTGGATGTATCTGCCGCCTGACAGCACCAACGATGGACTGATGAATGCTGCCGATTGGAATGTCGTAATGAAGTCCGGAATGCTTGATCACGGACAGTTGATCACAACTCTTGAAAATGTCGTGCGTAATAATCCAAAGACCGTTTTCATCGCATGCCACTTTGCCAATTGTGAATATGATCTTTCAATCGCAGGAAGGCTTCTTGACATGTATCCAAACCTCTTTTTAGACAATGCTGCCCGTTATGCCGAAACCGCCACTATACCACGGTATATGAGCAGGTTTTATGAGAAATACCAGGACAGGATTCTTTATGGCACCGATAACAACCCGGATTCTCATATGTATCAGACCACTTTCAGAATACTTGAAACTGATGATGAACATTTTTATGAGACGGAAATGTTCAATTATCACTGGGCGTTAAATGGTTTTTGCCTCCCCGACAAAATCTTAAAAAAATTATACCACAGTAATGCACAAAAAATCCTGCATGATGAAATTAAATACTAGGACCAACTGGCTCTTATTACTGTCAGTTTTATTGCCAGTGTTTCTGGCTTCCTGCTATAAAAAGCCCGTTGTCATTGAAACCGGACAGATGACCATCGGTATCAACGGTCAGATGCAGACGCGGATCATAATGACGGGAACACCTGTATATCAGTTTATGGATGATTATCAAACATCGGAATACCTGGTTACAACCTCGGATACCATCAGAAGCTTCAGACTGAATTCAACATTGGTTAAGAGCATAAGCGAATTTGCCGGAAATGGCAAAGCCTGGACATTCAAGGGGAGTTGTGAAGAAGAAAGCAGAAGTATTGTCAAAATCCTTACTATTAAAATGTACAATGATTTCCCAGGGATGGCATTTTTTCTTGTACAATATATAAATGAGGGCAAGGAAAATGTGACTGTGAAAAAATGGGTGAACCATGCCTATAAGATCAAAAGCGCGAAGGATAAACCCGATTTTTGGTCGTTCCAGGGAAGCTCTACCGGTGAACGGAAAAATTGGGTGCTACCCGTTAACTATGGATTTCAGCAGAGGAATTATCTGGGAATGAATGATCCGGATTATGGCGGAGGAATCCCAGTAATTGATCTTTGGCGCAGGGATGCTGGCATTGCCATTGGGCATACCGCATTGGTACCGAAGCAGGTATCCCTTCCAGTGGATATGACAAAGGATTCCCTTGCTGCTGATATTTGTATTGATTATGGATACAGCGAAGAATGTGTGCTTCACCCGGGAGACACCCTGAGCACTCTTGAGACTTTTGTCAGCCTGCATCACGGTGATTTCTTCAAAACTCTTCGCCAATATAGCCTGTTTATGCAGAAAAAAGGCATTCATATGCCCGAATCTGAGCCACTGGCCTTTGAACCAATGTGGTGTGCCTGGGGTTACATGCGGAAGTTTACTGTCGATGAAATTATCGGTACGTTGCCCAAGGTAAAGGAACTGGGATTCACATGGGTAACCGTCGATGACGGATATCAGCAAGCAGAAGGTGACTGGGATGCCACTCCGGTGAAATTCCCACGAGGGGATGCTGACATGAAGAAACTTGTAGAAACCATCCACTCGTATGGCTTCAAAGCGCAGATATGGTGGTCGCCCCTGGCAATTGACCCTGAAAGCAAGCTTTTAGCACAGCAGCCCGATCTGTTATTAAAGAATGCCGATGGCAGTCCACAGCTCATTTCATGGTGGGACAGCTATTATATGTCGCCGGTCTATCAGAAAACACTCGATCACACCAAAGCCATGGTGCAAAAGTTTATAGGGTTATGGGATTATGATGGATTGAAGTTAGACGGTCAGCATCTGAATGCCTGCCCGCCTGACTATAATCCGTTACACGGACTGGCACATCCCGACGATGCACCCGAGAGCGTTCCGGCATTTTTCAAGATGATTTTCGAAACAGCCCGCCAAATAAAACCTGATGCACTGGTTCAACTGTGCCCTTGCGGTGACGCTATGTCGTTCTATAATATCCCATATACCAACCAGTTCGTCGCATCTGATCCTGTTGGCAGCGTGCAGATCAGGTCAAAATGTAAAACCTATAAGGCTCTCGCGCCTCAAACCGCATACTTTGGCGATCATGTGGAACTGAGCGACAATGGCAGTGATTTTGCCAGCACCATCGGTGTTGGCGGCGTCCCTGGCACTAAATTCACATGGCCAAAAGATAATCCCTATTCCGATGAATCCAACCTTTTAACCCCGGAACGTGAAAAAGATTGGAAGAAATGGATATCCCTTTATAAGGAACGGATGCTATCCACCGGCGAGTACCTTGGTAAACTATACGACATAGGCTATGATATACCCGAAACCCATGTTATTCGAAAGGCTGATACCTTGTTTTACGCATTTTATTCCGGTAAATGGCAAGGTACGCTGAAACTGAAAGGTCTTGATAATTACACGTACAGGATTTTTGACTATGTTAACAAACGTGATCTGGGTATCATCAAGCCCGACAATCCTGCCTTGGAGATCACGTTCAATAACTATCTTTTAATCCTGGCATTTCCAGATAAAACATTGAAATAGAATTAATTATATAGACATCATCACACAGCTTAAACATCAAATTAAAACCTACAATTATGAGAAATGTTCTACGAAAACTACATGTGATAATGACAATGCTGCTTGTGACAGCCTTTGCAGCATCGTCATTTGCACAAACTGTTATCCAGGGCAGGGTAACCGATGCCGGTAATAACATGACCCTGCCAGGTGTCAACATTGCCATAAAAGGCACTATGCTGGGCACCGTAACAGATGTAGATGGTAATTACACCATCATTATTCAATCCTCCAATGATGTATTGGTATTCAGTTTTATCGGCTACCGCACTGAAGAGATCGTTGTTGGTAACCAGCTGCAGATCGATGTGGCTATGGAGCAGGATGTGGTCGACCTGGGTGAAATAGTTGTAATGGGTTACAGTGAAAAGACAAAACGTGAGATAGCCAGTGCTGTAACCGTTCTTCCAATGGAAAAGGTGAAAGACATTACCACCAGCAGTGTTGCAAATATGTTACAGGGAAAAGTGGCCGGCGTCGAAGTGGTAAACGCTAACGGGCAACCGGGGAGTGAAGCGGAAATCAGAATCCGCGGTATCGCCTCTGTGAATGCTCCCAAGGGTCCGCTATTCGTTGTAGATGGCATCATCGGTGGAAATTATGATCCCAATGACGTGGAAACCGTGACGGTGCTGAAAGATGCAGGTGCAACCGGTATGTATGGCTCACAGGCCAATGGTGGTGTTATCCTGATTACCACAAAAAAGGGTAAAAGCGGTAAAACCCAATACGATTTCAAGGCTTCTGCAGGGATTAGGATGGCGGATCAAGGACATCTGAATATGTTAAGCGGATCTCTGTTGTACGACGCACAGAAAGAACTTTACCGTGATTATTCTTCAGGAAAGATCGATATCCTGAAGTTTTACAATGAACGCCCTCTGGAACTAAAATCACGGAATTATGACTGGGAGAAAGAACTCTTTCAGACCGCCCCGGTACAATACTATTATCTTTCAGCCAGTAAAAGCACTGATAACTACGCTTATTATATCGGCGGTACATACTTTGACGAAGGCGGTACTTTCGTTAACACAGGTTATAAAAAGGCTAATCTCCGTGCTAATACGACCTATAAATTTTCGAAAAGGGTTACCGTGGATAACAACATTAATATTAGCGCCAATATGGGCACATCTTATGATTATATGGATATGTATTACGCTTACCTGTCAATGCCATGGGATAATCCATATACAGATGGTGGCGATATCAGGTACGTTGATGGCACAAGCACCGGTTGGTGGTCGCGCGACAAGATAAATCCATTGCATACCATCAATAACTCCGACCATAACTATAAGGGAATGGATGTGAATTACGACTTTATCTTTGGCTTACGCATCACTGACTGGCTGACATTCACCTCCTCGAACCGTTTGAGTCTGTTCTCCGGCAAGTCGCATAATTTTGTTTCACGCCTGGCAGCAGGGACCTATCATGACAAAGGGTATATCCAGGAAAGCAGCGACCTGGGATATGGTGGCATCACTACGAACATGCTCAAATTCAATTATGAAGTGAAGGATCATTCATTTAGTGGACTGGCCGGATATGAAGCACAGGGTGACTACTTTGAGACTATGAGTGCGGAAGGCAAGGGCCTGCCTGAAGGATTCGATGTACTGAGCGTGGCATCGGGCGAATACCTGATAGGCGGCCGTAATGATAAATCAATCATGAATTCCTTTATTGCACAGTTTAATTACAATTACCGCGAAAAGTACTTTTTCACTGGTTCATACCGTTTGGATGCTACATCAGCCTTCCCGCCGGATAACCGCAAAGCCAGCTTCCCTTCGGTCTCGGCTTCATGGCTCATGAGCAACGAAAACTTCCTCAAGGAAAACAAAGTCATTGACCTGCTGAAGCTTCGTTTCAGTTATGGCATCACCGGCATGAAAGACATCGGGCCTTATCAGTATCTCGGACTCTTCAGCCTCAGCACACAATACAATAATCAAACGGCTGCTATTCCTTACCAGTTGCCCAATCCAAACCTGACATGGGAGAAAACCCATCAGATGAACTTCGGATTTGACCTCAGCCTGGTGAAAAGGATTTCATTGAATGTCGACCTGTATAATAATACGACAAAAGACTTACTCATACAGGTAGCACAACCACTGTCGATAGGTTTTGAGCAGAAATGGGAAAATATCGGGCAGGTTGATAATAAAGGACTGGAAGTCACACTTTCAACTATTAATGTCAGGACCTCTTCGTTTGAATGGACGATGGATTTTACTTATAGCATGAATTCAAATGAACTCAGTGGCATTGGCAAACCGATATTCAGGACTGTCAACGGCATTGCCCAGATATACAAGGACGGAGGCGAGTTATACATGTTCGTCCTGCCCAAGTGGCTGGGTGTGAATGTCAATACCGGAGCACCTGAATGGGAGCATGTCGAATATGATTCGGAGGGTAATGTGGTCAGTGTTTCTGCAACGAGCGATTATGCCCTGGCCACTCCCCAGGAAATCAAGTCAGCATTGCCAAAATTCCTGGGTGGCTTAAGTACAACATTGAAGTATAAAGGACTTTCGCTTTACATGAATTTGGCTTATATGGATGGGAATTATGTGTATAACTTCACCCGCAGGTTCATGGACAGCGATGGTCACGAACCTTATTACAATCTTATGGAATGGAAGGAGGGATGGACGCGCTGGGCCAAGCCCGGCGATGTGGCAACACACCCCAGCATCCAGAATTCAGCTCTATCCACTGAAAACTCTTCCCGCTATCTTGAAGAGGGCAGCTATCTGAAAATCAGAAATATCACCCTGAAATATGATCTCCCAAAGACCATCGTGAAGAAAATGAAACTTGAGGGGCTTGCGGTTTCATTAAGCGGGGATAATGTTTACACATTCACAAAATACTGGGGTCAGGATCCTGAGGTTACTATCAATCCGTCTGACTGGTCGATGCCCGGTGTTTCCGATTTCAGGTACCCTCCTAACAGGCAATTTGTCTTCAGTGTAGAGGTCAAGTTTTAATTGTCAGATTATTTTAAAATCGTAACATTATGAAAACAAGGATAATATATTTTTTCTCATTCATCGGCCTTCTGGTTGGATTTGCCGGATGTGAGCTCGATGTAGAACCGACGGATGCTATCAATACATCTTCACTGGCCAGCACGTCTGATGGTATACTTAATGTGACTAATGGCTGCTATGCCCTTTTCAAGGATAATGTGGAGTTTGGCGGCTTCGTTGATCAGAATAACAACTACCTGCGTCAATATTTTCAAATGTCGGATTTTGCCAGCGATGATATTGTCTGCGGGCAGGTTACCGAAGATCCCTTATTTTATAGTTTCACTCTGACACACTCACCGGATCAGGCCAATGCCAGGTTTTTCTGGTATATATCATACAAGATTATCAACAGCAACAACACGGTGATAGAGATTTCAAACCAGTTGACGAGCATGGATGACGCTACTCGTCAGCTAATCGGTGAAAATTATTTTCTGAGGGCATTCTGCCATTTCAATCTGCTGCGTTTTTATGCCAAGCCTTACTCTATTGATCCCAATGCTCCGGGTGTGATCATCCGTTCATCAACAAGTGATAATGCCCAGATGGCGCGTTCTTCGGTGAAGGAGTGTTATGATTTCATCATTACCGACCTGAAGATGGCTGCGGTTATGATGAACAGCCCCCGTGGACCACAATATGCTTCAAAGGAAGCAGCCTGGGCCATGCTTTCACGTGTGTATCTTTACATGGAAAATAACCCGCTGGCTATCTCGTATGCCGATTCGGTGATCAATTCAGGTGTGTATTCGCTCGAATCAGCGGAAGGTTTTAAGACCTATTTTCCCAATGCAGCCAGTTCAAGCGAAACCATTTTCCTTATCGCTTTTACACCTGCAGATAACAAGGGGAAATTTGGTTCAATAGCTTCGATGTTATATTCTGACGGTAATTCGGGATGGGGTGAAGAGTTTGCTACACAGACCCTCCGTGACGAGATGTCAGCTAATCCTGAAGATGTTCGCTGGTCTTATATCTCACCTCTTGATGACGGCAGCGGTGGCGTGGCTTTAAAGAATGGCATTGAGATTTATTATATCACCAAGTTCTCTTTCCAGGATGGGGATCCAAATCTCAGTTCACCAGTGATGTTCCGCCTGGCCGAAATGTATCTGAACCGCGCCGAAGCCTATGCAAAATCAGGACAGGATGTTAATGCACTGAATGATGTGGACGAGATCAGAAAGAACCGCGGTTTGGAGAATGCTCTCTATAACGGATCAGTCCCTCAGGGATTTAATGCCCTCGATGTGGTGCTTAAGGAGCGCAGGCTGGAACTGGCTTTTGAAGGACACCGGACATTTGATGTATATCGCAACAAAATGAACATGGACAGAACTTACTGGGGTTATCATCTTCCGGGACTTATCGAATCTGATATCGATCTTTCAGTTAAACCGCAAGGATATCCGAATGAGATTGTGGAATGGACGAATCCCAGGATTATCTATTATATCCCTGTTGACGAGGTCCTGGCAAATCCTCTGTGTATCCAGAATCCGTGATCAAAATAAAATAAATTATAATTGATTAAAAATATGATTATGAAAACATTGTTTAAATATGGTTCGTTAATTTCCCTCCTTGTAGTTTTTCTTGGAGGATGCGATAAAGACGACGAAAGCAATACTCAGGAGCAGGAAGCCTATTTCAGTTACACTTCCGATGGTTTCACCGTCACTTTTACCAACTTGTCAAAGCTTACCGGCATTTATCGCTGGGACTTTGGAGACGGGAACTCATCCACCGAGGGAAATCCTGTTCATACGTATCCGCATAAAGGCAAGTATGTGGTGACACTTTATGTCACCAGCGGAGGCACTTTGGCAGAAGCTTCAACGGTTTTACTGCTTGATAAATCATCACCGGTGAAGATGGATGATGGCACAGTATCCGACTGGGACAATGTGATAAAGAATGTTGTGATTTCAGGTCCTGACGGTGGAGCCGTAAAATTGGGTAAATTCGACTATGATGCCCGCAATATTTATATTTATCTGGAACAGGAGTCCACTATCAACGATCAAACGATATTCAGCATTTTTATTGATATCGATACTCTCCTTGCCACAGGATTTCAGATGGGTGGCTTCCCCGGGATGGGCGCTGAAGATTATTGCGAAGGACAGATTGCCACACCTGATGTATGGCTTGATGCTTATAAATATGTCGGTGATGGGACCAGCTGGGACTTTGCTTATGTTCAGGCCGGTGAGTTTTATCAGGCTGGACATTTTGAAGAAAGCGGCGGATTGCTGAAATATGAGCTGGCACTTTCACGGACAATGCTGACAGGGTTAACCAACGAAGCCGTTAGAATAGCTATCATCATCATGGACAGCGGATGGTCTGATCTGGGTTATATGCCTGATTCGGGTACGAGTGGATTTATGTTGATGATGAATGAATGACCTCGCCCCCGGTAAGGAGTGAGGTTATACTGACAAGATAAAAATTGCTATAACGGCCAGCACCAGCCCGATGGAGAGCATCGCTCCTGGTACAATCCCATAAATTGCCAGTGACAGAATAATAGTGATGAGCGGTGCGAGACCTGTAAGCGGCGTGACAATGATCGCCTTGCCATACCGCAGGGCATAAACCAGCGTAAGCGCACCAACAGAATTTAAAATATGTACCATGGCTGCCAGCCAGGGTCCTTTAAATCCCCAATTGACCGCCACACTGAAGTCGGTCATGAAGAAAGCGACAGGCGAAAGCAGAACAGCAGTAAGCGCCATATAAAAGAAAATGCTTTCGGCCTTCATGGTTTCATTTGAGAATTTCATCACATAAGCCTGCAGCCCCCAGGCAGCAAAGACCAGCATTGCCAGTAACAACCAGAGGTATCCATGTACGATGGATTCGCCAGGTTTCTGGTACGACAGGAAATATATGGCCACCAGGGCAATACTGATACCGCTCCATTTTAATAAGGTGGTTTTTTCTTTGAGCAAGATGACCGACAGCAGTATGGTCAGGGAGGGATAAAGTGAAATGAAAGGGAATATGATATAAGCCGGGCCTTCGCGGAGGGCCTCGAACAGAATCAGCTGTCCTCCAGCGCCAAGGAAACCTATTGTTGACCCAAGAAAAATGGATCGCTTATCATATTCAATTTTCCACCCTGCCAGACGCATAGCCACAACGGCACATGGGATCATTGTAAGTGACCAGACTATATAGCCCAGTGTGGGAGGAAATCCGGCCTTTTGCGGCACTTCAATCAGGGCACCCCATACTCCCCAGAAAACAGTGGTGATGATGGCATACGACAGCCATAAACGGGATGATTTCATGAATTAGTTTTTCAAAATACTAATGCATCAATAATTGGTTCACTCTCTTTTTTGCATTGGCCGGTTCAGGGAGTACCTTATCGGCATCTTGCCAAATGTACAAGAACCGATCTCTTTGATGAATTCGCCGTTGAACCGCCTGAGCGCAACCTGTTGTATCTCCCTGTTTTTGGCAGGGATCTGCAGGGCTACTAATTCATCTTTCGACATCAGAGCCGAATAACCGACAATATCGGTGAACATGATGGCGGCGAGTTTTCTCTGTTCTTTCATGTTTGCAAATTATCCAATCATATTACCGGATAAAAGTCTGTAAAGTGGTCGTTTTTTGTCATATGATATATTTTACTCTTTCGGTTTAAGCAATTCCCTGAAAGGTTGATAATCTTGCAGCGGTTCAAAATCTATGTCTCGGTGTATATTAATATCAAATGCTTTTCCCTGGGCGAAAGATTCCTGCAGCAGTTCCATTGCCTGCGCTAACTCACCAAGCTGGGCAGCTATACGGGCACGCCAACAGGTGTGTTGACCAAATAAATACGGGCGGTCTATGCGCTTCAGTTTTTCCGTAATATTCATGGCTTTTTCCCGTTCCCCTTTTCGTGCTGCCAAAGCTCCAAGATAGCCGAGGTAATCAATGTTTTCAGGATATTCTGCTGCCAATTGCTCATATTCTGTTTGCGCCTCCTCCCAGTTTTCGGAAATATAAAACCCAAATGCAAGGTATTCACGAACATCCACACTGGCAGTCCGGTTCCGGTACCATTCAACGGCTTTGCCGGCATATTCATGTGCTGCCTGAGCATATCCATGCGCACGAAGCTCCAAAGCCGCCTCGATGATCACATCGCCCACGTTTCCGGATCGTGAAGAAATGGTATGACACTTATCAATGACTTTTTTAATTTCCTCAACCTGTCCTATTGCTGCAAGTGCACGCACTTCATCGGCATATAACAAGAGCCAATCGGGATAATATTGCTGTCCTTTCCGAGCTTCCACCAACTCCTGCTGATAGTTGCCCAAAAGGTGAAGCGCCATGGTCAAGACTCCGATTCGCCACACACCTAAATCAGTAGTGCTCTGATAAGAATAGGAGATATCTAATTTTGCATACGTTTCAACAGTAATCCCTGGTTTGTTTAAGTTGACCGCTAAAAATCCAATTTCGTAATTGATTTCCCAGTCACCGGGAGAAATGTTTTCCGCAAGACGTAAATGACGCAGGCATTCAGCCCAATTGCCATTCAGATATGCGATTTGAGAATCAAAGTAGTGGCTTTCAAAAGGTGAAAGCCGCTCTCTGATTCGATTGATGATCTGAAGAATTGAATCAGCCCTGGTATATTCACCTAAATTTATATAGGCATAGGCTAATTCGAACTGTGGTGGACAGAAAAGCGAATCCATATTGATTGCCCGAATTAAGTGCTGAATGGCCCCTTCAATATCCTGGCTGTAAAGCCCCATCCCTGTTATATATTCGCTGTATACATCTTTATTAGGAGGTTTCGAAATAAAGCGAACATTTGAACGGAAATGATACTCCAATCCACCAATGATTTCACTGCTTAATTTTTCAATGATTTCCATCGGCTTCTGCAGCGATCCGGTAACTGCAGGCAGTGAATAAATAAGGCTGCCATCCTTAACATTCTTAACCTCAGCCTGAAATTGCAGTGTTTCTTTCTGCAGATAATAAGATCCGGACACCATAATATCTGCTTTTGCCCCCTCGGCAAGGTGCGATAAATAATTATTATGCTGTTTTCCGCTGGCAGGAGGCGATACCGAAGCTGATATTTGCAAAACCGTTGTAGTCGGTACAACATTGGCATCCACTGATTGCGAAAGACCCTGGGTAATCCAGTCGGCTGCCATTTTGCCCAGATCATCCAACGAGGCGTCACCGGTGCGGTTCTCAAATATTGCCACCACAATTCGTTGCTGAATGGGTTTTGATTTCGGTTTCGGTAAAAGAAACACAAGTAAGCCAACGGTAGTTAATAGTATGACACCGATCCCCAATAGCAGGAGCACTTTCGGGATCCGAATTTTTTTCTCCCCTTCAATTTTAATAGGTTTAGCCTGTTCCGATGGACGGGTGACAGGCTTTTTTATCAGTTCTTGAGCCCCCGTATCAATAGAATAAATCTTTACCGGGTGGTCGATATTCTTCAGCGTCTTCTCTCCGACAAATTCCACCTTGATATTATGCTTATTTTTAATGTCTTCATAAACCCGTTCCGAGACATAAATCCCTCCCGCTTTACCACCTGCCTCAATCCTGGAAGCTATATTGACACCATCACCAAAGACATCATTATCTGAAATGACAATATCTCCGATATGGATACCAATGCGCAGCTGAAAAAAAGATTCACGATTTACTATATTTTGAATATCTATGGCACAACTAACTGCATCCCATGAACTTTGAAAAATAGATAACGTCCCATCTCCGATCTCTTTGATGAATTCACCATTAAACCGGCTGAGTGCCAACTTCTGCAACACCCTGTTTTTGACAAGGATCTGCAGTGCTACTGATTCATCTTTCGACATCAGAGCCGAGTAACCGACGATATCGGTGAACATGATGGCAGCAAGTTTTCTCATAGGGTTAGCTCATACGACGTTTTGTCTTTTTTAAATATAATATGGTTTTACTAATTATTTTTCTAGTCCTACTTTTTTCATCAATTCAACGAACCGCGGATCTCCCCGTATGGGGTCAAAGTTCGGATCAATTTTCAGATACAACATTCCATAATCATGTTTCTCGATTGCCCGATTAAACCAGACAAATGCCTGATCTTTTTCACCAATACCAAGGTAGAGTGCTCCAATGAGATATGAGGATATATATTGTTGTTTTTCCAACTGTTCGAATTTTCTTAATATTTTCTTAGCTTCTTCCTTCTGTCCCAATAAACCGTAAGTATAACCGAGATAAGCGATATATTCAAGACTACTGTCAGAAAGTTCAATAGCTTTTCTAACTTCCAGGATCGCGTCGCCGCCTTTCCCTTTGAGGAGATATAATTGGCCCAACACAGCATGCGCCGTTGAAAAATTCTGATCAATTTCAAATGCCTTCATGATCTGCTGGATCCCTTCATCGTATCGATGCATTCCAGCGAGAAAATAAGCCATGACGACATATAATATAGGTGCCAGAGGATCAAGTTCTTGTGCTTTCTTTATTTCACTTAATCCATCATTAAATCTTCCCATTTCCACAAGAAATTCTCCGTACCAATGATGTCCAGTGGGATAGTTTGGATTGAGTTCCAGTGCGCGTTTAAATTCCTTCTCGGCATTAGTCCAATCCCAATCATTTTTAAATATAGTTGCAAGTGTTGTATGAGATTCTGCAAGAGTTTCATCGAGAGCGAGTGCTTTACGAGCGGCAACCTGGGCTTTATCACCCGATTCTTTTGGTGCCATAAAAAAGTAACCACCCATTGTTATATAAACGTCAGCAAGTCCAGCATATGCAATGGCATAGGATGAATCCTTCTCTATAGCTTGGTTAAAATATTGAATCGCCCTTTCAAAACCTTCTCTATTGCGTTTATTCCAATAGAAGCGCCCTTTGAGATAAAGTTGATATGCTTCCATATTTTCTGTCTGTTTCTTTTCTATCCGTTCCTTCTCTTCAGGTAATAGCCTGTTTTTAAGTGCGGTAATAATCGCTGAAGCAATCTCATCCTGAATAGCAAACACATCTTTCAGTTCACGATTATAGGTCTGCGACCAAAGATGGTAACCATTATTAACATCAATGAGCTGGGCACTAATGCGGAGTTGGTTGCCGGATTTTCGGACGCTTCCTTCAAGAATTGTTTTGACATTCAATTTCTCTCCGATATCCCGGACATCAATCTCTTTCCCTTTGAATGAAAAAGCCGATGTTCTGGCGACTACTTTCAACTCGGGGATTTGTGTCATTACATTGATCAGCTCTTCTGACATGCCATCGCAGAAATATTCCTGATCTTTTTCAGGGCTCAGATCAGTGAAAGGAAGCACAGCAATCGAATTCGTCCAGATAAATTCACCTTCTTTTTTTACTGATTCCTCCGTATCGGATAAGGATTTTTTTATTCCTGGTTTTTTATGGGATAATAAGTACCCCACTGAAAGGATAATAGCAATAATTATGGCAGCAGCAATTCCAATGTAAAGTTTACGGCCTGAGCTTACACGAGGGATATTGTGCTGAACCTTTTTAAATTGAGAATGGGTTTCTTTGGCTGACTTCTGCTGCTCTAAAATGCTTTCGGCACATTCGGAAGTAATTGTATAAATATTAACAGGCTGATCAATGTTTTTCAGCGATTTTTCCCCAATGCATCTTGCTTTTATCCCGGTTTTGTTTTTGATATCATTATATACTATTTCAGAAATAAAGATGCCTCCGGGCTCACATAAAGCCTGAATCCGGGATGCGATATTGACACCATCACTAAAGACATCATTATCTGAAATGACAATATCCCCGATATGAATTCCGATGCGCAGTTGAAAAGAAGATTCACGATTTACTATATTTTGAATATCAATGGCACAGTTCACCGCATCCCAGGAACTTTGAAAAATTGATAACGTCCCATCACCGATCTCTTTGATAAATTCACCATTAAACCGGCTGAGTGCTGACTTATGTAACTCCCGGTTCTTCTTAAGGACTTGCAGAGCTAAAGATTCATCTTTCGACATCAAGGATGAATAACCGACTATATCGGTGAACATAATGGCAGCGAGTTTACGCATTGTTTAATTTTTCAGACTTGCTTTGTCTTTGAAACCTGAAAGTCTAATATTAACTGCAAGTATTGAATCAGTTATAAAGATATGAATTTCCTCAATTGTAATAAAAAATCCAATCATTCTCAAACCTCAAAATGCTCCCACTCGTACTTCACCCGTTCGATTAGTTTTTTGAACCGCTCCTCTTCGCGAATATTGTCAAGATACGGATTTCGCTCGAGCTCCGGGTAATTGATGAAGCCTCTCTCGACCGCATTCTCCAGCCAATCGAGGGATTCCCTTCTCGCATCGATCAGGGCGAGCAAGGTTGCGACAATGTATGACCATTGATGGTCCCTTCTGCACGTTCTCTCGAAGTCGGGGGTCATTTCCCCGAATGCCTCTTCTCTGTTCTTGAGTAGTCCGTACTTCAGCAAGAGACCGAACTTCGTGAAGACACTATTCGGAGCCGCCTGTGCACTGTGGTCAATAATGGAAAAGGCCTCATCGATCTGCCCAGCATACGCTAGGGTCCAAGCATAGAAAAACCGAACAACAAGATTCTCCGGATCAAATTGATAGTGTTGACGGAATTGCTCGACGGCAAGCTTGTATTGACCATCGAAGAAGAATAGCCTTCCCTGGAGCCAATAATTCCATGGATCAAGCGGATCGATTTGCCTGACTCTCTGCACGAATGGAATTGCGGCGGCGAGCTTCCCGACTGACATCGTTGAAAGGCCCGCGAGAAGTATCAGCGCATCAACATAATTCGGATTCACAGCCAGCGCCATCTTGAGTTGGCGTATGTGCGCGCGCACATTTCCGTACACCCACCCGTTGATCATTCCAATAATAAAATGCGCCTGCGGAGATTCTGGATCCAGGGCCAAAGCCTTTTGAGCATGTTTTTCTGCTTCCGCGATATACGCCTCCTGCCCGGCGCCTATATTCACATATTGCCAATAAACAAACGCCATGGCCGAATACAGAAGGGCATTGTCGCCCAGAATGTCTAGACCCTTCTGGAGGTGGTCGAGGGCGCTGTCGAGAGAGCTCTTGTTGAACCGCCAGATTTCGGCGTTCGCCTTGAGATAGCATTGATACGCCGCGACATTGTCAATAGGCCGCTCGGCTATTTTCTGACTCTCTTCAGGCGTGAGCTTGAGCTTCAGAGCGGCGACAATCGAGCGGGAGACCTTCTCTTGAACATCGAATACATCATCCAGCGTGCCAGAGTACTTCTCGGCCCACAGGTGAGCATCACTCGCCGCGTCGATCAATTGCGCAGTAATCCGCAGACTGTTCCCTGCTTTCCTTACACTTCCTTCAAGGACATACTGCACGTTTACCTCTCGAGCGATCTCTGGAATCTTCTTCTTCGTCCCTTTGAACGTCATTGCAGAGCTGCGGGAGATCACTCGAAGAGAACGGACATTCGATAGATCAGAGATCACTTCCTCCGTCAATCCATCGCTGAAATACTCCTGGTCCGGATCAGGACTCAGGTTATCGAAAGGCAATACAACGATCGACTTTTCTTTTTTATCGGTCAGATCACTAACAATTAACTCCGCTATTTCAGTACCCGGTTTTCCTGTAGTAATAGAATAGATCCTGACAGTGTGGTTGATGTTTTTCAACGATTTCTCCCCGACATATTCTGCTTTAAATCCTTTTTTGTTTTTCATATCCTCATAAACCCTTTCGGAAACAAAAATACAGCCGGGTTTGCCCAGTGATTCGATTCTGGAGGCAATGTTAACCCCTTCGCCAAAGACGTCATTTTCTGAAATGACAACGTCTCCCATGTGGATGCCGATACGGAGAGTCATGGATGATTTGCCGGTTATTTTCTGGATCTCAAGAGCACAGCTCACCGCATCCCATGAACTTTGAAAAATTGATAACGTCCCATCGCCGATCTCTTTGATGAATTCGCCATTGAACTGCCTGAGCGCAGCCATTTGTATCTCCCGGTTTTTATCAAGGACCTGCAAGGCCAAAGATTCATCTTTCGACATCAGAGCCGAGTAGCCAACAATGTCGGTAAACATGATAGCGGCGAGCTTACGCATTATCAGTTAATATTATTAATTGCAAATCAGTTCTAAAGATATGTTGTTATCAGAACTATTCAAAGGAAATATTAAAAAAAATAGTTGTTGAGCAGTTTTAATTAATCCTTTTCCGATATTTGAATAGAAAAAATGATCGGTTTCAACTAATATTTATCGCTATTCCGGCAACACTCCTCAACGAATCCGAGAAAATCACCCGGCAGCATTACAAAATCTTGATAATGAGCTGGGCAGGATGGATCTTTGACTTTTATGACCTGATCCTTTTCACTTTTCTATTGATTCCTATATCAAAAGAATATGGTTTCAGTGACATGCAGATGTCGTACATTCTAGGTTCCACATTGGCTGCGACTGCTGTCGGCGGGGTGATATTCGGCATGTTATCCGACCGTTACGGGCGAAAGGCAGTGCTTCAGTGGACAATAGTGACTTATAGTGTGGGTACATTTTTTTCAGGTCTTGCAGGCAGTTTCTGGTTCCTGATGATCTTCAGGGTGTTGACAGGATTGGGTGTCGGTGGTGAATGGGCTACAGGACAGACTTACGTTGGCGAAACCTTTCCTGCAAATGTTCGCGGACGGTATTGTGCATTCATGCAGACAGGTGCTCCCCTGGGAATCGCGCTGGCATCCATCGTCGGCGGCCTGATCTCCCCTGTCATCGGATGGAGGTCATGTTTCTTTATATCGGTATTGCCGGCATTGCTTGTCATATATATCAGGAAAAAATTGCCCGAATCTGACCTGTGGATCCGGCAGAAAGAACTCCTTAAACAGGGCGGAATCGCTGTAAGGAGAACTGTTCCGGTTGTTAAGAATAAGTTTCTTGAGCTTTTTTCAAAGGAACATCGCAAGTACTTTTTGCTTGCATTGATCTTGGCCATTTTTGACATGACCGCCTACTGGTTTACTTATTCATGGATGCCGGGATACTTGCACAGCCAAAGGAATTTCACACTGACTAAATCGGCGTTGTGGATACTCGTTACCCAAACCGGCGGATTTACAGGGTATTTCTTTTTCGGTTTTATAGCCGATAAACTGGGAAGGAGGCCTGCCTACAGTATATACTCCGTCATCATGGCCCTGGGATTAGTGATGATTACTGTCTTTTGGGACAGCGTGGTGATGTATCCTCCCATTATTCTTGGATTCATGTTCCTGGTCGGATTTGGTACCGGCATGTTCGGTGGATATGGATCACTGTTTTCGGAACTCTTTCCGACATCCATCAGAAGCACAGCCATGGGCTCTGCATTTAATCTTGCAAGGGGAATTCAATTCTTTACGCCTGTGGTGATTTCACTCATAGCCACAAAATATGGTCTGGGCGGTGGTATATTCCTGGCAGCTATTTTTGCCTTACTTACGGGGATATGGGTATGGACATTCCCTGAAACACGCGGAAGGAAATTGTATGCAGACAGTTTCGGGTGATAAGTTTCTTCAAGAGAATTACCAGGTCACGTAAACTTAGGAAGCCTGATTGTCAGTTTATCCTTTTGGCATGCCCCGCCCACTCTTTTTCACGCAGGACATATTTCTGTACTTTACCAGTAGAGGTTTTAGGCAAGTCACAAAATTCAACAGATGCAGGACATTTATAATGTGCAATCTGTTCGCGGCAGAAGGCGATGATTTCTGCCTCAGAAGCCATAGCATCATTTTTCAGTGTGACAAAAGCCTTAGGCCGTTCACCCCATTTTTCGTCAGGGATAGCGACGACAGCACATTCCAGCACGGCCGGATGTCGCGCTACGGCTTGCTCTATCTCAATAGTGGAGATATTTTCTCCACCTGAGATAATGATGTCTTTGAGCCTGTCGCGTAGCTCAATATAACCATCAGGATGCCACACGGCCAAGTCACCCGAGTGAAACCAGCCTCCCTTAAATGCATCGCTGGTTGCTTCCGGGTCATGAAAATATTCTTTCATCACATTGTTACCGCGCATAACCACCTCACCGATGGTCATGCCATCTCGGGGAACATCATTCATATAGGCATCGACAACCCTGACAATTTCAGCGGTCAGATAGGCCTGACCCTGTCGTGCGCGAAGACGTGCCTGTTCTTCAGATGGAAAACTATCCCAGTCATGATGCCATTCGCATATCGTGATAGGTCCGTACGTTTCAGTCAGCCCATAAACATGAACAGGCTTAAAGTTAAGGGTTTTGATTTTTTCAAGCAGCGTAGGCGAAGGTGGTGCTCCGGCAACCGTTACGGTCACCGGATGGTCCAGTGGCCGGGCTTTGGGATGATTCAACAACATGATCTGAACGGTTGGAGCCCCGTTAAAGTGTGTAACTCCCTCATTCTTTATCAGATCCCAGATAAGTTCAGGGTCGAGTTTACGAAGACAAACGTGTGTGCCGGCCACTGCGGTCACAGCCCAGGTGAAACACCAGCCATTGCAGTGAAACATAGGTAGCGTCCATAAGTAAACAGTGTTAAAGTTCATTCCGGTCTCAATTACTTCACCAAGGGCATTGAGATATGTCCCACGGTGTGTAAAAAGCACGCCCTTCGGCCGGCCAGTTGTACCTGAGGTATAGTTGATGGAAATTGGCTCATTTTCATCTTCAGGTCCCATTTCAGGCGGTTCATCTGTGGCCTGTTGGAGGAAAAGTTCATAGGGATCATCCGCCATGCCGGTGTCGGCCACTATTATCACCTGGATATTTGGGTTATCTAAAGTGCTAACCAGCGGCATGAATTCTGCATCAACGAATAAGAACCGTGCGCCCGAATGATCCAGAATATAGGCGATCTCATCGGAGTTCAAACGGGTGTTAATGGCAACAAGAACACCTCCGGCAGCTGGAACAGCAAAATGCGCCTCAAGTAACGCCGGAATATTCGGACATAAAAATGCCACACGATCATGTTTTTGTAATCCACCATGCCTTAAGTGCGATGCCAGACGATTGACACGCTCTGCAAACTGGCGGTATGTATATCGCCTGCTACCATGTATAATTGCCGGTTTATCGGGAAAGACATAGGCGCTTCGCCGTAAAAAACTGACAGGCGAAAGCTCGCTGCGGGAAACAGATTTTGTGCTATTTTGCATAACTAAAAATTACTATTTTTATCAGGTCGAATATAAAAAAAAATGTTATGTCTTTGGATATTCGGGGAATTAAAGTTAACGGCGGTATGAAAAAGAACATTTGTCTGTTAGTTCTTTTGTTATTGCCGGTCTTTTTACTTTTTGGTCAGTCACAGAGCTGCAAAAGTGGATACGTCAATCTTGAAAAAGGCCGGATTTACTATGAGGAAAAAGGACAGGGCACGCCTCTGATCATGATTCATGGCGGAGGCCTGGATAATCGTATGTGGGACGACCAGTTTGATGTGTTTTCCAAAAAGTACCGTGTTGTACGTTATGATGTCCGCAATCATGGCCTTTCAGAAACAGAAGGCGGAATCTTTTCTTATCATGAGGATCTGGCAGCATTACTGGATAGTCTTGGTATCTCCAAAGCCATCCTGATGGGCTTGTCAATGGGTGGATTTATCGCCATTGACTTTACCCTGGCTTATCCTGACAGGGTTCTGGCATTGATCCCGGTATCGTCAGGACTCACAGGTTATGATATCAATGATCCACAGGTCAAAGAATATGAAGACAAAATGAGGCAGGCTGCCGAGGCCGGCTACCTGAACGGTATTATTGAATATATGCAGCGGTCCTGGACAGATGGCCCCTACCGCTCACCATCGGAAGTGAATAAAAATGTTCGCGAAAAAGTCAGGCAGATGCTCTTTGGAACCTATAGCACATGGAACGGGGATGCTGAAATGAAGAGACTTGATCCTCCGGCTGTTGAACGCTTACAGGAAATACAGGCACCAACGTTAGTTGTCGTCGGAGAACTTGACATGCCCAGCATACTTGCTATCGCCGATCTGATTGAAAAAGATGTACCCGGTTCACAGAAAATTATCATCAAAGGAGCTGCCCACATGGTCAATATGGAGAAAACAAAAGAATTTAATGCAGTAGTAAAGAAATTCCTGTCAAATCTCTGAAAAAGCATTCTCCCATTGGAACGTGTGACCTGGTATTTTGCCACTCACTCTGGTTTTCTTCAGTTTTTACCGATATTCACCATTCAGGGTCATTAAATTATTGTGTAGGGCTATGTCTGGTTGGAATAAAAAGTGTAATTTTATTGCCCTTAGGATACAACAGGCTTATACCTTTTGGTGAAGTCCATCCTTCAGCATATAATTTTCACCCATGCAATTGATGACCCGATCCTTTTATGTTATCAGGCGTACTGAAATGATTGCCACTTATGTAGTCATGTGCTTTATCCTGGTCATTGATAAAATAACCTGGCGTTTTGGCCGGCCATATACTTGTGCCGGAATTGATTATCAATGGATACGTCCCTATTTGGAACCAGGCATGATCATCCTGACCCGTAAAAATTTCAACTTATCGAATCTATTTATCAAAGGCTATTGGAAGCATACATCCATTGTAACTGACAGGGAACATATTATTGAAGCAACAAGCGAGGGTGTGATAAAAACATCTGTTTACCGGTTGCTGTCAAAATCGGACGATCTGGTCATATTAAAGCCACTATTTTGTGATCACCTCAGCATGATGAGAGCATCCGAAAAGGCGGAAAAAGTACTGGGGTATCCGTATAATTTTCTTTTCAGGAAGGAAAACGGGTCGTTTTATTGTTCTGAACTGGTTTGCTGGGCCTATACAACGGTGATCCCCATGGGCAATTCCTGGGAGATGATGAGATGGTATCATGAAGGAAAATACATCTATCCACACTATCTTTATGAAACGAAATCTATTTGGGAAGTCGTGTATGAAAGTACTGGCTGATGCTGCATTGCCGTATTCATTTCGGTCATTTTGCAGCGAAATGTCATTCATATTCGGTAAAATCCATTAAATCCCTTTCAACTCCTGTTACATACCAAAAGTAGGATTTCATCTATAAAGATGCCTGTCTTGTCGAATTTATTTGATTAAGTGATAATCATCAAATACTTTTGAATACTATCATCAGAGAAGATTATTCAGTGATGAATAAAAAATCCCCGGAACGAGCCGGGGATCAGTCATGAAGCATTTTCATGTAAGGCTTGCCACCATTTAACATGAAATGTAAGTGCAAAGATAAGAAAAATTAAGAAATATCCTACATTAATTTTTGTTTCCCAAAATCGTCTATTATTTCATGTGAACCCAGAGGGTTCACATGTTTGTAGAAATTGGCGCGGTATTGGAATGTTCGACCCCGCAGGGTCGGTTGTTTTATCTGTTGCCGTTCCATTCTACCAATATGCGATGCCTACGGCATCGAGTTCACCCTTTGAAACGTAGATAAGAAAATCCATATGCAGGCATCTGTATATCCGTCAGGCCACGCTTTCTTTGAATTTCTTAATAATTTCAAACTCCTTTTTCTTTGTAAGAATCTCTTCTTCAATATCATAATCGTCCTGCAGTCCTAGCCAAAATTTAGCTGAGTTGCCAAAATAATTACTTAACCGCAAAGCCGTATCAGCAGTAATCCTTCTGTTACCTTTTACTATTTCACTGACCCTGGTTTGGGGTATGTGCAGGTCTTGCGATAACCTGTAAGCTGAAATCTTCAAAGGAATCAGGAACTCCTCCTGCAGGATTTCACCGGGATGAATGTTTTCAAGTCGTTCCATTATATAATATATTAATGATAATCAATTATTTCAACGTCATAAGAATGACCTTTTTCCCATTTAAAAATAACCCTCCATTGATCATTGACGCGGATGCTATAAAAATCTTTCAGCTTTCCTTTTAGGTTTTCAAAATTATTGGATGGAGGCAACCTCAAATCGTTCAAATCAATTGAATTGTTTAGCATTCTCAACTTTCGCCTGGCAATTTGCTGAATTTCAGACGGTAATTTACTGGATCTGAAGCCACTCCATATCTTTTCAGTTTCTTTGGAGCCGAAAGATTGAATCATAATAACGTATTACAATACTAACGCCAAAGGTAAGTAGTCTTTTTAATATACGCAAGTGAAAAATGTGACTGAACACAGAGTGATGCTTCCGGCATCGATTTCAATCCTTTGAAGAGTGGACTATCTATAGCCCCGTGCAGGCCGGGAGATGAAGCATGAAGAATGAAAGATATACGATGAAAAATTCTTCATTTTGTATGCTTCATTCTTCATCCTTCATTTTATAGCTCCCATCCGTGAGCATTAAGGTGGTTGTATGATTGTTCTTTGGAGGTCATTTGGGAAAATTTAGCTATCAACTGGCGCGAAGAACCAGTACCGAGAAAATGTACACTATACCCGAAACCCTTATTTACATTGGTTTTGTGCGCTTGTTGGGTGCCGTTGAAATTAATTTTTTACTTTAATTCCTCAAACATTATTTTCAAAGTTTCTTTTTTCTTTTCTGAGTAAGAATATCCTTCTTTTTCAAGTTTCAATAGCCCCTCCATCCCTTTATTTAAAATAGGTTTAATTTGTTTTGCTTGATCAAGATATTTCTTAGCGTTTTGTTTATCATTTTTATAATAATAAGCCAGAGAAATGCCAAGGGTGGCATCTACCAAAACTCTATTGTTTTCAATCTTCAAACAATTATTAAATTTCTCAATAGCTTTATCGTAATTTTCTTTTCCCATGTAATAATAACCAAGATTATCAAGCAAGCCAGGGTCGTTTGCATCATTTTTTAAAGCTCTTTCTGATATTTCAATTGCTGCATCGTAGTTCTTTTGAATAAAATAAATCAATCCTAAATTTTGATAGGCCGTGGCATATTTTGGGTCGAGTTCGATGGCTTTTGAATAATCCGAAATGGCGCCCTGATAATCCTGCATCGCTTTTTTAGCTATGCCCCGGTTGTAATAGGCCGTGGCATATTTTGGGTCGAGTTCGATGGCTTTTGAATAATCCGAAATGACGCCCTGATAATCCTTTAGATCATCTTTAGCTATGCCCCGGTTGGAATAGGCCTCTTTTGATGGTCCAGTTTTTTCAATGTCTTTAGTAAAACATTCAATTTTTTCCTTTGGATTTTTTGCGTCAAGACCCTTTTGAAACCAATAATCATTCTGAGCATTAATCAAAAATGGAATAAAAAATATTAATAAGATTATCGTTGATTTCATAACTAATCAATTTTTTGTTTATAAAATTAATAGCACATCAGTCAATTATTTCAATGCCGCCCAACTATTTAGGATTTCATCTGCAAATTACGAAAAAAATAAATATTAAAAACAGATCGATGTTATTTGCAGATAAATCTGAGTTGAACGAAGCCGACTGTAAATCAATAAGATTACCCGTGTGAAAGCAATATTTAAAAAAACTTATTAATAAGGCACTTTTAGGATGTACAACAAGTTAAATAGTGTCTTATATAATACTCCCCAAAATTCAGACCACTGGTTAAGTTGAAAAAACAATTAAATTTACCAGTGATATGAAAAAAAGAAGAAGAAAATTTACAGCAGCCTTTAAGGCGCAGGTGGCCATTGAAGCGCTCAGGGAGCGTGAGA
>JAPLDP010000069.1 GCA_026391695.1 Bacteroidota bacterium | reverse complement strand
GGCGTAGCAATGCCTCCAACAATAAGAATAGAATGAAATTATATATACATAAGCTATATTTGTGGTGCCAAAAGAAATTTTGAAGCTCTTATTTTGTTACTAATGAATGATATACAAAATTCAACTGTTAAAGATGAGTTTTACTAATAATTTGCATTTCACTTTAACTTTTGTTAATCTTGTATTGGAATTGCGATAACATTTTCAACAACGACCATTACAAAACACACTTCGTAGCCTGTTACCTCCAATGATTTATTTTCGTAAATATCGGCGATGTTATATTGACATTCTCTCCCAATAAAACTAAATGAATATGAGTAGCCCAGTTATTACAGATCCTATAAAAACATTGCACTTGTTAAAAAAATCCTTTGTCCTGATCATTTTTTTCGGATTTACCCTGATAACCTATCATGGAGTATCTCAGCAAATTGATGTTGAATATGAAAAATTTCAGGTAGATGGCATCCAGAACCACTTTTCGTGGATCGATCTGTCACCTGATAATCAAACTCTGGCCATCAGCAGCACACAGAGTTATCCGCTCTATCTTTTTGACTGGCAAAAACGGGAGTTGATCAATACATTTGAGGCAGGTGACTGGTTTGCAGGGCCCAGGATAAAGTATTCACTCTCGGGTAAACTCTTACTTCTTCAACAGTTGTATTATCTCGATTTTGCTCCGAACAAGGACCGTGAGGTCAATTTTGAAATCCTTGATGCGCAGACCGGCAAAAAAATTATAACCTTTCAAAATTACCATGACGCGGTTATTTCGCCTGACGATAAATATGCCATAACCCTGAGTGGCAACGAGGTTTCATTCTGGAATTTAAACACACAGGAAAAGGAAGGATCATTCGAAGTCCCCGAAGCCACCAATGCCATTGCAATCAGCCCTGACGGAAAATACCTGGCGATTTCGCATAAAACTGATGCCCGGGAACTGAAAAGTGATCCCAGGTATAAAAACAACAAGAAGAATCTCGATATACTCATCGATTATAAACAGCAGATCACCCTTTTTGATGCAAAAACTTTCGAAAAGCTGTTTACTGTCGATGAATTTTATGACATCGTGTACAGGCTGATATTCTCAAAGGATTCACAATATCTTTTCTGTCACAGTGTTCCCAACACGAAACTGCAAAAAAAATCCAATCCAAAGGAAGGTTATGTTTCAGTCATTGACGTGGCAAATAAGAATCCATTGAGGATGATCTTTCCGACAATCACTTATTATTTTGAACCTGACTTCAAATTAAGCTCTGACATGAAACTCTTTGCTATTAGTTCATTTAATAAATATACAGAGGTGCATATCTATGATTTTGAAACAGGCCAGATGCTTTACAGGTTTCAAGTGAGTTTCAGGATAATTGATAAGGAGAAAGGAGAACGGTTATCACTAGATGCAAGGGTGTCGTTTGCCTTCCTGCCGGATAACAAGTCAATGATCATCACATCGGGAAACAGATTAGTACTCTGGAAGTTTGAAAAATAAAAATTCGGATTATGAAACCATTGGTATTATTTTCTTTGTTTATCCTGACCATAACATCATTTGCACAAAAACTGGAAATGATCGAGGATAAAGACCAGATAATCCAAAGAGCAAGATTGGAACTGGATAGTGCGATGGCCCCGGGAGGTGTACTTTATACATTCGGGAAAGAAAATGGTATTCAGGGGATGTTTACGATCGACATGACGATACGGGGAAGGGGTGAAGTTGCGACCGTTTTTATTGTCAATAGTGATAGTGACAATTTCCCGAACCAGAACAAGTTGAAAGACCGCCTGAAGATGTTTAAATTTAATTTTAAAATGCAGAAAGATAAGTCATATAAATTTCAATACATTTTTAAATTCGATGTCATTCAAACAAATTAAAACTATTTAATCATGAAAAAACAGATGTTTACTTTAATCGCAACTACATCGCTATTATTTAGTTATGCACAGGAGGAAATGCCCCTCGTATGGGAACAAAAAATGGAGCATAAGATTGAATATAATGGAACCGGAACAGAAGAAAGGGGATACAGCTATGCTGCCTCTGCCAAGGAAATTACTTTTTTTGACAACAACACCGGACAAACCAAATGGACTGCTGCTTTCAAAGAAATTGTACCAAAACTGTCGAAGATCGATGAGCTAATTCCGTTCTGGGAATCAAACATCCTTTTCCTGTTTGACCGTAAAATGGGCAAAGACCAGATGGCATGCGTGGACATGGAAAGTGGTAAACTGCTGTGGAGTACCGATAAATACCAGGATGTTTCGGATGACAATTTAGTATATATACCTGAAGATGATGCCTTTGCTATCTCATTGAAAACAATGTTGGTTTACATTAAAGCACGGACAGGTGAAGAAAAGTGGTCAACATCTAAATTCAAGGGTGTTGTCGGGAAATATGTCTATATGTCGGATGGATATATGGTAGCTGTGAACTTCGTACCCGGCGGGCTTGGCGCCTTATTCACCGGCTTTAAAAACCAGATCGCTAAATTCAACATGAGCAATGGTGATATTGTGTGGGAAAACACATACATAGGCCGGGCAGAACGAAAGATCGTATCACGCGATTTCATCTATGACCTGGATGTTGAAAATAACAAGGTCTTCCTTCGCCTGAACGGGATACAGGTTTATGACTATAATACCGGCGCTAATCTGTATTCTGCTGCATTTGATTTTACACCCGATATCATCGGCAAGCCGATAAATGCAAAAAAGTTCGGTGTATATGGAGCTGTGGCTGATCCCGTTGTTATAGACCAGGACCTGTATGTACTGGATATGATGAATAAAAGAACACAGTATATAAAAAAGTACGATCTGAATTCAGGTAAACTTCTGTGGACTTCACCTGAAATTAAAGAAGCCAAAGCAATTCCACATATGATGGTTGAAGGTGATAAGATAATCCTGCAAATCGGTGGAGCCGTTGAGTGTCAAGCTGTTATTAAAAAGGAATACACAGTGAATAATGTCACATATTATTATTGGGTTTATAAAATATATTACAAGAATGTGAAACCATGTGGGGTGCAAGCATTCAACACCAAAGACGGATCACTTGCCTGGGATTCGGAAAGGTTCAGGAAAGGGATTACAAATGGTATAATGATAGATAATCAGTACTACATTTGCAGCGGAACAGCCCTTTATAAAATGGATGCAAACACAGGTAACGAAATGTATGAAGTACCTATCAGTAATGCCGGCGTGGGCAATGCAACACTCATCTTCCCATATCAGAACAAGATTGCCATGTTTGGTGAAAAAGGGGTGGCCATATACAATACCGAAAAAGGTGAATTAATGTGCAGTGGCAAGTATAAAACGTCAGATGTCGCCGACATGTTCGATAATATCGTCATCATGGAAACCGATAACGATGACATTGCTGCTTTTGACCTTAACACGTGCAAGTACCTGCAATTCAATGCAAAAAAAGGTGCCATTTCCGATTTGAGTACTGACGGGCAGTATGTGTATGTTTATGAAAACAAAGTAGTCAGTAAATTGAAAACAAAATAAAAAAGAATGGGGATTCTTTCCCTGCTTAAATTGGGAAAGAGTCCCTTAAATATTATACAAAAAATGCTGATGTTCTGAAATCAGGATGTATTTAATAGTAAATTTGTTCTTTATAATCAATCCTGATCATTCATGAAAAGAATCATTATTTTCCTGTCCCTTTTATCCTTGTCATTTAATGGTTTTTCGCAAATCATTGACGAGGCCGGCAAAAGAAAAATCACTACCGGATTTGACCTATTTACTGATATCTGGATGGATAAGCCAGCGGGAATGAAGACTTCAGCTGTCAACAGGGGTTTTAACATGTTTTTCTTATATAACATACCATTTGGAGAGACAAATCTAACCTTTTCCCCGGGCATCGGACTGAGTATACATAATATGTACAGCAATTCTCTTCTGATCACAGATACAACCGGCACTTCGGATTTTGTTCCTTTTAAAACACTTTATCCTGACCTGAATTACAAAAAGAATAAACTCACAGTCACATATTTTGATATCCCCTTTGAGTTTATTTACAAAACAAGGAGCAACCTGAGGTTTTCAGCAGGATTTAAAGTGGGTTTTTTACTCCAAAGCCACACTAAATACCGCGGTAATGATTATCTGAATGGAAATACTGACGAGCTTAAAGTCAAGTTTTTCAGATTAAATAATATTGATGATTACCATTATGGAGTTACTGCAAGGATTGGCTGGAAGTGGATCAATGCTTTCGGATATTACTCTCTTTCAAAATTATTCACAAAAAACTGGGGGCCTGAGATGTATCCGGTATCGGTAGGTATATCTATTATTCCTTTTTATCCTGAGCCCTATAAAAAGAAACAATAGATTATCAGGATTATTAATTCTCAGGCGAGTTCCCTTCTAAGCCTGGCAACCGGAATATCAAGCTGCTCACGGTATTTTGCCACTGTCCTGCGTGCAATATTATACCCCTTTTCCATAAGGATTTTCGTCAGCTGGTCATCTGTGAGCGGTTTCTGCTTCTCTTCACTATCAATACAATCAGTCAATATTTTCTTTATTTCTCTTGTAGAAACCTCTTCCCCACTTTGATTTTGTAAAGATTCGGAAAAGAAGCTTTTAAGCAGGAATGTACCAAATGGAGTCTGAACGTATTTACTGTTAGCTACACGTGAGATTGTCGAAATATCCAAACTGACAATTTCAGCAATATCTTTAAGAATCATCGGGTGTAGCTTGGTTTCATCACCGGTGAGAAAGTAATCTTTCTGGTATTCCATTATGGCATGCATGGTGACATAAAGGGTATTTTGCCGCTGCCTGATTGCGTCGATAAACCATTTTGCCGAGTCTATCTTCTGCTTGATGAACATGAAGGCCTCTTTCTCATTATTGTTTTTTTTCTTGCTGTGGGCATAGGTTTCCAGCATATCGAGATAGGTTCTGCTCAAACGCAATTCAGGAACATTCTTTGAGTTAAGAATGAGTTCGAGCCCTCCGTCCTTATTCTGGATAATAAAGTCAGGAATAATATAGAAGTTGCTTCTGGATACTTCAATGAGAGAATCGCCAGGTTTGGGATTTAATTTCAGGATCTCTTCAATGGCGCCTTTCAGCTCTTCTTCGGTTATTCGGGCCTTATGAATGATCTTATCATAATGCCGCTTTGTAAACTCGTTAAAATATCTTTCGAGAATGAAGGCAGCATGCTGTAATGCAGGTGACTCGGGATGCTCTTCTTTTTTTCTTTTCAGCTGAATTAAAAGACATTCCTGCAAGTTTCTGGCTCCAACGCCGGGGGGATCGAAATCCTGAATGACCAGGAGCACCTCCAGTATCTCCTCTTTTGTTGCTGTAATATTCTGAGAAAATGCCAGGTCATCGGCCATGGCTTCGATGCTACGCTGTATATACCCTGAATCATCCAGGTTCCCGATAATAGTCAATGCGATGCTTTGCTGTTTTTCAGTCAATGCTCTCATACCAATCTGCGAGATGAGATACTCCTGAAAGCTGACGGTGGATATGAAGGGGATCTCGCGTCTTTCATCATCCGGGCTTGTGTTGTTTTCCTGTAACCTGTATGCCGGGATCTCATCCTCATCCATGTAATCAGTTAAACTAAACTCTTCACTATCGCGGTCATTTTCTTCCTTATCCTTATCTTCATCAGAATCCTCAAAATTATCGATGGGCTCATTCTCTTGTGTTTCATTTTCTTCTTCGGAGTCAGCAGTATCCAGAGTTTCATCCAGTGCAGGATTCTCTTCTATTTCCTGCTTTATTCTTTGCTCAAGAGCAACAGTAGGTATCTGCAAAAGCTTCATCAGCAAAATCTGCTGAGGCGATAGTTTTTGTAAAAGCTTCTGCTGTAATTTTTGCTGGAGCATAGGGTGACCTGTTTCCTTTACTACAAAAATATAATAAAATTTTCTATTATTAAAACAGAAAATTATTAACCTCACCCCAATTCCTGTCTTTTGATGGAGAAAGGTTTAAGGGAGAGGGGTCAGAATTCCGCATTTTTAGGAGTTCTGGGAAATGGAATTACATCTCTGATATTGGTCATTCCTGTGAGAAACAACATAAACCGCTCAAAGCCAAGGCCAAATCCGCTGTGGGGTACAGTGCCAAATTTTCTTGTTTCAAGGTACCACCATAAATTGTCTTCTGAAAGGTTTAGTTCTTTGATCCTGGAATACAGTTTCTCATATGATTCCTCCCTTTGCGAGCCACCTACGATCTCACCGACCTGAGGGAACAGTACATCCAATGCCCTGACTGTTTTTCCGTCATCGTTCTGTTTCATATAGAAGGCTTTGATGTCCATGGGATAATCCCTCAGGATGACAGGCTTTTTAAAGTGTTTTTCAACAAGATATCGTTCATGTTCTGATTGAATATCTGCGCCCCATCCTTCAATTATAAAGGAAAACTTTTTCTTTTTATTGGGATTTGACTGGATAAGAATGTCAATCGCCTCAGTATAAGTAATCCTTTCGAAGGTGTTATCGAGGACAAATCTCAATTTTTCAATGAGCTCCATGGATGAGCGTTCCTCCTGCTTCTTAAGCTTTTCTTCATCTTGCTGGCGTTTACTCAGGTAAGCCAGGTCATCATAACAATTATCCAGGGCATACTGTACGAGATATTTCAGCATGGACTCTGCCAAATCCATGTTGTCGTTATTATCGGCAAAGGCCACCTCGGGTTCGATCATCCAGAATTCCGCCAGATGTCGTGATGTATTGGAATTTTCAGCTCTGAAAGTAGGTCCGAAAGTATAAACCTTTGTCATTGCAAGAGCAGCCAGTTCGGCTTCGAGCTGCCCTGACACAGTAAGATTGGTTTCACGGCCAAAGAAATCCTGTGAGAAATCAATCGAGCCATCTTCCTTTCTTGGCAGATCCTTCATATTCAAGGTCGTCACACGGAACATTTCACCTGCACCCTCAGCATCAGAAGCTGTAATAATCGGTGTATGTATGTTATAAAATCCTCTGTCGTTGAAGAATTTATGTATCGCAAAGATCATGCTGTGCCTGAGCCTTGTAATAGCTCCAAACGTGCCGGTACGGAAACGTAAGTGAGCAATCTCCCTCAAAAACTCAAGCGTGTGTCGCTTTGGCTGGAGGGGATAAACATCAGGATCTGCAATACCCAATATGTCCACTTTTTCTGCACTAAGCTCAATATGTTGCCCACTACCGACCGATTTCACCAGAACACCGGTTACCGAAAGCGCAGCACCAGTATTGATGGGTGCAAGATCTTCCTCTTTGATTTTCGTCAGGTCGGCAACGACTTGCATATTATGAATAGTTGAACCATCATTAATTGAAATAAAAGCGACATTCTTACTGATGCGTTTCGTTCTGACCCATCCTTTAATCGTGCATACTGTATTATAATCATTGGATGCTAGTAATTCTCTAATACTTTTATTCTTAATATCCTCCATAATATCCGGTATATAATTTCAAAGTGCAAAAATAAAGACTTTTATATTACAACGTATAAATGAACATGGCTCCCACGTCATTAACATGACTTTGACCGGGTCTGGAAAATTAAAGTCCATAACGGAAATCCACATCTGTGATAAACGGTATGATCTGATTCATTTGTATACTTTTTTTTAATAATTTTATATTATGGATACCATAAAGTCGCTGAACATATTACCTATTGATGCCTGGTTAAGTATGTTCAGCCCTCCCCTGGTCATTGCGGGCCCATGCAGCGCTGAATCAGAACGCCAGATGATTAACACAGCGCGTGGACTTGCTGAAATTGAACAGGTAAGGATTTTCAGGGCCGGGATTTGGAAACCCCGCACGCGGCCGGATGTTTTTGAAGGAGTGGGGTCAAAAGGATTGGACTGGCTCAGGAAGGTTAAAATGGAGACCCGCTTGCTCACAGCCGTTGAGGTGGCAAAAAAAGAACATATAGAGGAAGCCTTGCGTTCTGACGTTGATGTCTTATGGATAGGTGCCCGTACCGTGATAAATCCCTTTTCGATTCAGGAAATCTCTGATGTACTGAAAGGGGTTGATATCCCTGTCATGGTTAAAAATCCTGTTGCACCTGATCTCAACGCCTGGATAGGAGCATTGGAAAGACTGAATGAAGCAGGCATCAAAAAACTGGTCGCCATACACCGTGGTTTTTACCATTTTGAAAATTCTATTTACAGGAATATACCCATGTGGGAGATTCCCATCGAACTCAAACGTCTGATTCCACATCTGCCTCTGATTTGCGATCCAAGCCATATCGGTGGCAAAAGAGAATTGATATTTGATATTGCTCATAAAGCTATGGATCTTAAAATGGATGGACTGATGATCGAATCTCATTTTGATCCTGATAAGGCCAGAACAGATGCCCTGCAACAAATACTTCCTGCAGACCTGAAGGTTGTTTTATCGAAGCTGGTTATAAAACAGCAAAAGGGTGAACCTGAATTTGAATCCAGATTGGAAGAATTCAGGGCTGAAATTGACAGACTCGATGATGAACTGATCAGAATTCTTTCAAAACGGATGGATATTGTGAGGGAAATAGGTAAATTCAAGGAGCAGTACAAGGTCACAGTCCTTCAGCTAGACCGTTGGAGCAAGCTCGTTTCCGACAGGGTGAAGAAGGGGGTGAGGCTTGGAATCAGCAGGGATTTCCTGATAAAATTATTTACCCGTATACACCAGGAATCTATTGATATCCAGACAGATTCCTCAAAAAATAACAAGCTGTGACAAATCAAAGAGGTTTACAACCATTTTCGCCTCTTGAAATAAACAATCATCGCCACTCCCAATGCAAGCATTCCACCCATTAAGATCCAGAAGAAATTCGGATTCCCGCTCAACGGCAATTTGGTCAGGTTCATCCCATATAAGCTGGCGATAAATGTCAAAGGAAGAAGAATAGATGAGATCATGGTCAATATTTTCATGATCTCATTTATTTTATTGGTCTGAAGGGAGTCAAAGGTTTTAGACAAACCTTCAATAAGTTCGGCATAGTCTTCTGTCAGGTCCCAAATTTTCTGCGAATGGTCGAGGATATTACCCCAGTATTCCTCCATGCTGTCAGCATAACCTTTAATATCGCCCGACTCAAACATGTGGAAGAGGCGGAGTTGGGGTTTGAACATCGTATTCAGGAGAATGATATTCCGCCGCGTTAACGATATCCTCTCAATGATCCGTTCTGCCCTGCGATTGAACAATTCACGGTTGAGCAGTTCGAGTTCCAAACCAATTTTTCTGATCAGAGTAAAGGTATCGTTCATTATCCGGTCAAGAATCCTGTATAGCAGGGCGTCGCTTGTTCCGAAGTCAAACTCCAGTCTTTTCTCGGCATGTTCCTTATATTCATCAAATATCCTGTCGACCACTTCATGGGTTTTCCCGACCGTAATAACATAATCTTCACCCCAGAATATTTTAACTTCTTTGGTGACAATAAATCTATCCCACCGGTCAAAACTTGGAAAATGAAGTATAAGAAAATAGTAATCATCGTAAATATCGATCTTAGGGCGCTGGTTAAAGCTGCGACAGTCCTCAATATCCAGAGGATGGAAGTAAAATTCTTCTTCAAGGAATTTGAGATCGTCCTCTTTAGGATCACTGATATGATGCCATTTAAGAGTACCAATTTTAATAGTGTGAATCATTGCACCATCCCCTTTCATTGATTATGTTACACAACTTTCTACATTCCTTTTGGCCTTTATATAGTAAATTGAAGTTAAAAAAAAATACGATTTAATAGTTTTTGCTATTATCTGTTTTATTGAATAATCAGTTTTTTAGCCTGCGATGAACCAAAGGGTCCGGTCAAAATATAATAATATATACCCGGCTGCCAGCTTTCAACATTAAAAGTCACTGATCCCGATTCATTCTTTATAATCACTTCTGCTGTTTTCTGACCTAGAGCATTACACATAACCATTCTGGTATTTGACATTAGTCGCGGTAGTGAATAGGTAATCCTGACCTCGGAGTTTGCGGGATTGGGAACCGGACCGGAAAGAATAATTTGATCAGGCATAATGTTTTCACCTATTCCGCTATATATATCGATAATCGTTACACTGAGATCATCGAAATAATAACCATCCTCTCTCGAACTGGCGTCGCTCACCAGAGTAAAACGAATGATAATGCTATCGCCAAGAAACTGATGTAAGTCGATCTCTTCCTTTACCCAGTTAGTCTGGAATCCATCATAAAGAGGTTGCCCGGGAAGCTGGTTTGAGTTTCCGGGTTTTGTGTATTTACCATTTAATGGTATCCAGGTTATACCACCATTTGATGAAGCTTTCACCTGTACATAATCCCATCGGGCTTCAATAGCCCACCTGGTCCAAAAATTTAACACAGCATATTCTGCAGTAGACAAATCAATGAATTGGTTTAGGGTTATGGATGAGGTAATGTTATTCTGATAATTGCCAAAGGGTGAATCAGTAATTGATCCGGTAGGAGAATGGAATTGCGTTGTGGAGATGCCCCATGAACCAGCATTCCAGTTTATCAGAGCATTGCAGTCATCTTCAAACACAGTTACCGGCACACCATAAACCTTGTGTATAGTATCTGAAGTCGTAAAGAATCCATTGTAAATTGAGAGAATATAGGTTATGGCCTGACCACTCGAAATATCTGGATTTAAACTGAATCCGATAGAATCTGTCAGGGACTGCAAAATTTCAAGTCCCGTGAAAACTTTTGGCTCCCCGATGTTCTGTATTTCATCACCGACAGGGGAAATACTGACGGTATATGTGCCATTATTATTTAGACCAAGACGTTTTAGGTCGAATAGAAAATATCCATAAGTCTGCTCTATGATTGACGGGCTGATATTTTTAACTTCGGCATAGGCGCCAACATAATAGGCAGCCAGCAAATTCATCAGCATAGTTTCCTGGCACAGAGGGATGATCCTGTCGGAAGCAGGCCAGAATCCATCATCTTCTGTACCGACTTCAGGTGTCACGCCAAAAATCTTATTCTTTGTCAACTGCTCCCCATATAACCAGTCATTGGCATCTCCATTTGTAGAATATAAGATTTCCCAGGGAGTACCAGTCAGAAAATCATTATCCACAGTCATCGCCTGAGCGTAAGCCTGAAATATCTGATCATCAGGTTCAGGGGTATAAATGTGAGTGTATCCAAATGGATAGAGGTAATCATTGCCAAATGAATGGTAATTAAAGGCAAACTGGAAATTATGTTCCTCGCAGAAAAGTTTTATAGCCTGTGGTTCGGGTTCGGAAAAGGCATCAGGACCGCGATAAGTGTCAGCCCATGTATAGGGAGAAGAACCCTCGTCATCGTAAGCCCACATATAACCATAATTCCTGTTCAGGTCCACACCATAGGAGCCATCGCCGTTATCTCTCATGTTTTTCCGCCACATGCCACCGCCATTGGGATTTGTTTCCTGATTGTATATATAGCCATCAGGATTCACAACCGGAACAAAATACAATTCCCTGTTATCCACAAGGTTCTTGATATTCGGATCTGTATCATAGTTTTCGAGAAGATAATACATGAAAAAAAGCAATTGCTGCATGCCAATAGGTTCACGGGCATGATGCAAACCTGTATAGAAAACCTCAGGTTCATCTTCATTGACTTGCGGATTATCAGATATCTTTACCCAATACAAAGGACGACCATCATGAGTGAGAATATCACCGATCGGTGCCCGGGCTGTAATAAGAGTGGGATATTTGGCAGCCATGCTGTCGAGATGTGCCAGCATTTCCTCATATGTGCAGAAACCACCCATTGAACCCAGGCTGAAATCATCAGGAATCTGGTAATCCCGTAACTGAGCATCAGACCCTATACTCTCGCTTTGACGCGTATTCCTATCTTGATAATAAGCAGACATATCATTAATCAGGATTTCGACAGTAAATCCGTTAGACATAATTTTTTGCAGATCGGTGTCAGAAAAATCCGAAATTATATATACACCTTTTTTAATTATACCTTCATCAATGGGTATACCCAGTTCAGCGAGTTTTTTGAGCCCTAGTTCATCGGTGTTTATCTTTGCTCTCGAATAAGTATCTGACTGACCAAACACGGGGATGGTCATACCCAGCAACAATAAAATCGAAACGACTCTTTTTATAAATATTTTCAATATGAACATTCCCAACAAAGACAAATGCAATAATACCTTTACGAAATAAGATGGCAAAGATAAAAATTTAATGATATGAGCTGACGCAATTACTGATAATAAAACTTACCGGGAATGCTTATTTAAAGGATTGTCTTTCCATTTAAAAGTTTCAATCATATGCATGATATCCTGTTTGATGAAATCAATAACCGGGGCCAGCGAATCATTGTTAGGTCTGATATTAAAGTAAAGAGCGACCCTGACAAAATGCCTGCAGCTGTCGGTGATAAAGAACTGATAAGGAGATGCTGTTCCTGATCCGTTGATCTGATAAATCATCCCATATAAATCCCTTTCCTTGTCCCTGATTTCCTGTTCCTCAATGGAAGTAGCTTTTGGAATATGTTTAAAAACCAGTGTTCTGGAATCTTCAAAGAGGTCAGAAAGGTTGCCGTTTACAGTTTTATAACTTAAATGCAGTTTCCCATGAAACCTTGGATAATCGATATTCATCCAAAAGGGTTGGTCGGGGGCATAAGGATCAGGTAAAAGCCTGGCATAAACAGGGTATTCAAAAGTAAATGGAAAAATTGAATCCAGAAGGATATACGTTTTATCGGGAGTATCAATACGAAAATACCCTCTTGGTTTTGGTGTATATTGTCGTTTGCAGGATACAGACAGCAGGGCCATGCAAATCAGTAAAAAAAACCATCTTTCAGGATGACTCATTTTCTTTAGTTTCATCATTTAATGTCACTCGGATTTTATTTATTCGTCTGCGGTCTGCTGATTCAATCCTGAACACGAAATTCCTGAAAAAAATATTGTCAGATTTTTCAGGTATCTTACCCATCAATTCCAGGATAAGCCCTGCAAGTGTATCTGATTCACCTTTTACTTCATCGAAGATATCATCATTAATATCCAGGATTTTACAAAAATCATTGATCGAAGTCTTTCCCTCAAAAATATAATTATGATCATCCAGTTTTGTGTAACTGATTACATCTGATTCCTCATCAAACTCATCACTGATTTCTCCGACGATTTCCTCGATGATATCCTCCAGGGTCACCAGTCCTGATGTGCCGCCGTATTCGTCAACAACGACAGCCATGTGTATTTTTTTATCCCTGAATTCCTGTAAAAGGGTATCGATCTTCTTATTTTCGGGAATGAAAAACGCGGGGCGCAGTAAGGAGAACCATTGATAGTGTTCCTGCTTGTCAAGATGAGGGATAAGGTCTTTGACATACAGGATTCCCAGAATATTATCAATGGCATCTTCATACACCGGTATCCTTGAATAACCAGATCGGATGATGATATGGAGAAGTTCCGGGAAGGTAGTTTTGGCATCCACAGCAGTGATATCCATTCTTGGCTTCATCACCTCACTTACCTGCATATCGCCAAAGCGGACAATACTTTTAAGAATCCTTTTTTCTTCCTCGGGTGTGGCCTCGCTGGAGGTGATATTAATGGCTTCGGAAAGGTCGTCCCTTGAAATGTCATGCCCCCTTTTGGTCATGCGTTTATCAATAATGGATGTCGACCTGACAAGTAGGGTACTCAATGGAAACAACAAATTAACCATTATGTGCAAAGGACCTGCCATAAGATTGGCTACTTTCAGGGGATACTGTGTTGCATAGATTTTAGGCATGACTTCACCGAATAACAGTATAATAATCGTGACAATAACCACTTGCGTAATAAAAGTTAACACCGGATAAACCATCAGATCAAATAATTCAGTAGTGATATAGGTCGACAGAACAATCACGCCCAGATTTATGAAATTGTTGGCAATCAATATGGTTGCAAGAAGATATTTGGGTTGTCCAAGCAAATGAAGGATCACAGTGTCTTTTTTGTTCCTGGATGATCTGATTTTGCTGAGATGAGGCGGTGACATAGAAAAATAAGCGATCTCTGAAGCAGAAATCATGGCGGAGAAAAAAAGTAAAATGATGATGACCAGCAGGGCAACGATAATACCGGTTGAAAAAACTTTAGCTATGCCGGCCAGCAAGCACACACTAAACAGGCGAGGAAGCGCGACCAAGAATTCCAAAATAAATGATTAAATGACCCGTAATTATGCATTTGCAAAAATACACAATTATTCTTATTGGCCTCCATGATTGTATGAAGAGGTTGCCAACCTATAATAGGCTGAACGACCTCTTCACTAAAAAAACCACCAGGGAACTTTCCATCTAGAATGGCAAATCGTCCGTCTGGTTTGCTGGTTCTTCGTTTACCTGGGATTCTGCAAGTGTTTCATCTGTAACAGGTGAAAGCGGTGTATCACGTTTGACACCCAGCATGGTCATTGAAGTACCTTCAATTTCGACAAGTGATTTCGGATTCCCATCTTTGTCTTTCCATTGATTTGTCCTGATTCTTCCTTCAAGATAAATCTGGCTACCTTTTTTTAAATATGATTCGGCGATATCAGCCAATCCCCTCCAAAGAACAATCCTGTGCCATTCGGTATGCTGTTCTTTCGTGCCTTCTCTGTTTTTGAATGATTCAGTTGTAGCCAGGGTAAACGTCGCCTTCTTCAACCCATTATCAAAACTCTGAATTTCAGGATCTCTGCCCAAATTCCCGATTAAAATAACTTTATTAACTCCTGCCATAATAAGTTGTTTTAAAGATTAATAAATTGGATAACACAAAATTAATATAAAATGAACTCGGCTTAAAGTTTACAGTATAGCAAACCGTTTTTCATCTTTTACTATTTATCCGGAAAACACAAAATTGTGACCCTGTTTTTAATTATTTTTTATTTTCATTCTCCTGAAAAGACATTTTATTGTCCTGCAGGAACATTTCGATCAGCCGTGGCACCGGGTAATCATGAAGGTCCTCTGTATGACGCCAAGGCAAGTCACGCTTATGTTGATCATACCAGGTGATGATTAATTCCTGAAAATCCATTTGCCAGTATCTAAAGACAGGGCTATGAAAACCATCTGTATCATGTTTTCAAACATAAACAAATCAGATAGATAAAGGATTATTTTTTTGTAAAAAAACAGAATAATTTTTAACTGAATTAAAATAATCATATATTTGCAACCCTAATAAAAAAATTTATTATCAATCTTTAAAAATATCAGAATATGACAAAAGCAGAAATTGTAGCCGAAATTGCAAACAAAACCGGTATTGAAAAAGTAGCCGTACAGGCAACTGTTGAAACTTTTATGGAAGCTGTAAAAAATTCTCTTGCAGCCGGAGAAAATGTATATCTCAGGGGTTTTGGAAGCTTTATCATTAAGAAAAGAGCAAAGAAAACGGGAAGAAATATTTCCAAGAATACGACCATTATAATTCCGGCTCATAATATTCCCGCATTCAAGCCTGCAAAAACCTTTGTTAACGGCGTGAAAAGCAAGGTGAAGAAATAATTTCCCAACTCCAAAAATTTTCGGTAATGCCTAGCGGTAAAAAAAGAAAACGCCATAAAATGGCAACACATAAGAGGAAAAAACGTCTAAGAAAGAACAGGCATAAGAAAAAGTAAAAGCTAATTCATACTATTCATGGCTGTTCACATTGTTTAGTTCTGGCTTATGACGATTTGAACAGCCTGTTAGCTATCTGCATCAAAACCTGAAATTCCCAGGTCAGTAATTACATTGGCAACCTCTGGGATGATCTTTCAATAAAATGCTCCTTACGTGAATAAAGAATTAATAATCGATTCCAGATCATCAGAAGTCGAGATTGCCTTATTTGAAGACAAGCTGCTAGTCGAACTCAACAAGCAAAAAACTAATTATAGTTTTTCGGTCGGAGATGTATACCTGGGAAAGGTAAAAAAAATCATGCCAGGCCTCAATGCGGCCTTCATCAACGTTGGTTACGAGAAGGATGCTTTTTTACATTATCTTGACTTAGGCCCTCAGATACGCTCACTAAACAAATATATCAAGTTACTGCTTTCCGGCAAGGCTAGTCAATTGACGACTGACAGATTTATCCTTGAAGAGGATATTGATAAAACAGGTAAGATTTCTGATATCCTGACTATGAATCAGCCTGTTCTTGTTCAGATTGCAAAAGAACCCATCTCAACCAAAGGGCCCAGGGTATCCTCTGAGGTTTCTTTCGCAGGGCGGAATATCGTTATGGTACCTTTCAATAACAGGGTTTCCATCTCTCAAAAAATCAGGAGCCAGGAAGAACGAAACCGTCTGAAAAGACTGATACTGAGCATTAAACCCAAAAATGTCGGGGTTATTGTTCGCACTGTTGCGCAAAATAAAAAAGTCGCAGACCTGGACGCCGAACTTAGCCTGCTCATGAAAAAATGGGAAATGGCTATGCACATGTTGCCGTCGGCCAAACCACCACAGCGCATCATAAGCGAAATCGACCGTACATCGGCTATCCTCAGGGATATGTTAAATGATACATTCAACAATATCCATGTGAATGATTCTGTACTGTTTGAAGATATAAAGAGTTATATCCAAAGAATAGCTCCCGATAAGGCAGATATTGTCAAATTATATAGAGGTAAAGTACCTATTTTTGAGTACTTCGGTGTTGATAAGCAGATAAAAAGTTCTTTTGGCAAGGTAGTGACCTTCAAAAGCGGGGCCTATCTGATCATTGAACATACGGAGGCCCTTCATGTTATTGACGTCAACAGTGGGCATCGGATAAAAGCTGAAAACTCACAGGAGACCAATGCTTACCAGGTAAATCTGGAAGCGGCTACTGAAATCGCACGACAGCTCCGGTTAAGGGATATGGGTGGTATCATTGTTATTGATTTCATCGATATGCGTGATCCCTCCAACCGTAAAGCATTGTTCCAGAAGTTGAAGGAGGAGATGGCCAAAGACACTTCCAAGCACACCATCCTACCCCCAAGCAAATTTGGCCTGGTTCAACTGACCAGAGAACGGGTCAGACCTGAAACCAACGTGGAAATCCTTGAGAAATGCCCGGCCTGTGATGGTACGGGACAAATCAAACCCAGTATTATCCTCATCGACGAAATTGAAAACAATATTCAGTACCTGCTACGCGATCAGAATGAAGGGTATCTAAAAATTGCCGTTCACCCTTATATTCATGCGTATTTAACTAAAGGCATCTTTTCACAGCAATGGAAATGGTACTTTAAGTTCAAGAAATGGATGCCCATCAACCCAATGGGCGCCTATCACCTGCTGGAATTTCATTTCTTCAACAGGAATAATGATGAGATCAAAATATAGCTTGAAGCATTTCTTTTGCTTTATCGTTATCAGGAAAAATCCGGAAAAATTTTTTATTTTTATATTATCTCAGTATCCATGGATATAGTTGTCAGCGGAATACGTCCAACAGGGAACCTGCATCTCGGTAATTATTTTGGTGCGGTAAAAAATTTTGTTAAAATGCAGGACAACAACACCTGTTTTTTCTTTATTGCCGATTATCACTCTCTTACTACTCATCCAACACCCCTGGACCTCCACGGAAATGTAAAGCAGGTGCTTGTTGAATATCTCGCAGCCGGTCTTGATCCGGAAAAATCAACATTATATATACAAAGCGATATTCCGGAAGTACCGGAACTGTACCTGTTACTGAACATGAATGCATATCTTGGTGAGTTGGAGCGCTGTACATCCTTTAAAGAAAAGGTTAGAAAACAACCTGAAAATGTCAACGCTGGTTTACTGACTTATCCGACCCTGATGGCAGCCGATGTGATTATTCATAAAGCACACAAGGTTCCAGTCGGTAAGGATCAGGAACAAAACCTGGAGATGATGCGCACTTTCGCAAGACGTTTTAACAGAATGTACAAAGTCGATTATTTCCCTGTTCCTGTAGCTTATAATTTTGGTGAAGAACTCATTAAGATCCCGGGGCTGGATGGCGGCGGGAAAATGGGGAAATCAGAAGGAGAAGACAATGCGATTTTTCTTATTGATGATCCTGCAACTATCCGGAGTAAGGTCATGAAAGCAGTCACTGATGTAGGTCCGACAACAATGAACCAAGTAAAACCGGAAGCCATCGAAAACCTTTTTACACTGATGAAGGCGGTTTCTGCTCCTGAAACAGTGGCATATTTCGACGAGAAATATAATACCTGTACCATCCGATACGGAGAGATGAAGAAGCAACTTGCCGAGGATATGATCCATTTCACTGCGCCATTTCGTGAAAAAATAAACGAGTTAACATCCAACGACGCATACCTGCGCAAGGTTGTGCATTTTGGGGCTCAGCGTGCACGCGAAAGTGCTTCGAGAACAATAAGGGAGGTCAGGGAAATCATCGGATTTAAGCCTTTTTAAATGGAGATGGCCATCAGGAAGGAAAAAGCTGTCATCATCGGGCTTATCAATCATAATCAGGATGAAGAAAGGGTAAAGGAATACCTTGACGAGCTGGATTTTCTTATCGATACAGCCGGCGGTACAACCCTTAAACGATTCACACAAAGGCTTGAACAGCCTGACTCAAAAACCTTTGTAGGCCAGGGAAAACTATTTGAAATTCAGGAGTATGTCCGATTCTACGGTGTTGAAATAGCTGTCTTCGACGATGAACTGAGTCCCTCCCAGATAAGAAACCTGGGAAAAAAACTGGAATGCAAGATACTGGACCGCAGCAATCTCATACTTGATATATTCGCCAAAAGAGCACGTACAGCTCATGCCAAGACTCAGGTCGAATTAGCTCAGTACCAGTACCTTTTGCCCCGGCTGACAGGTATGTGGACGCACCTTTCAAAACAACGCGGAGGTATTGGATTCAGAGGACCTGGTGAAAAAGAAATCGAAACCGACCGTCGTATACTCAGAGATAAAATTGCCTTGCTGAAGAAAAAACTTGAACAAATCGACAAGCAGAAAGCCATACAACGTAAACACAGGGAAGGACTCGTACGCGTTTCACTTGTGGGATATACCAATGTCGGGAAATCCACCATCATGAACCTGATCAGTAAATCGAACGTTTTTGCCGAAAACAAACTTTTTGCCACACTAGATACTACTGTCAGAAAAGTAGTGATCAGGGACCTCCCCTTCCTGCTTTCAGATACAGTCGGATTTATCAGGAAACTTCCACACGACCTTGTGGAATCATTCAAATCAACTCTGGATGAAGTGCGTGAATCGGATCTGATCCTCCACATTGTGGACATTTCACATCCTGATTTTGAAGAACAAATGGCCATCGTAAAACAAACGCTCCTCGAAATCAATGCATTCAACAAGCCTGCCATCATCGTTTTCAATAAGATAGATGCTTACAGATATATAGAAAAGGAGGCTGATGACCTGACGCCTGCATCAAAATATAATATCAGCCTCACAGATCTGGAAAAAACATGGATGGCCAAAGCCAATATGCCATGTGTTTTTATATCAGCATCTAATAAAACTAATTATGAAGAACTTAAAAGGATGCTGTATGAAGAGGTAAGAAAAATTCATGTTAAGCGTTATCCTTATAACAACTTTCTTTACTAATTTGGCTGACCTGAAAAATAGCCTGCATGAAGAAGTACCATCTAATACTGTTATCCGTATTATCAGGCCTCATATTAAGTGCCGGATGGCCGGCCAGGGGCTTCCCCTTATTACTGTTCTTCGGATTTGTCCCCTTTTTATTTATTGAGGATTTTATCCTGAAAAAACAAACAGATCACAGGTTCAGTAATTTCAGCGTCTTTCTTTATACATTTCCGGGATTTCTGACATGGAATATCCTGACTACATGGTGGATTTATAATTCAACCGATATCGGAGCGATCCTGGCTTTTTTGCTGAACTCAACCTTTATGGCTGGTGTTTTTACAATTTCTCATGTCACACGCAGGTCTCTCAAAAATCCGGACTATGGGTATATTGTGCTTATCGCTTACTGGATGACCTTTGAATATATTCACCTGAACTGGGAAATATCATGGCCCTGGCTTAACCTGGGAAATGGTTTTGCTTCGTATTATAAATGGATACAATGGTATGAATACACCGGCACTTTTGGAGGAACTCTCTGGATACTTCTGGTCAATATATTAATTTTCAGGATTATTAAACAGTCTTTCCAGGAAAGGGTACTCACCAGGTCGATTCGTATTCAGGTTCTTTCAGCACTGTTGATAATCATTATACCGATTGTTGTATCACTGATCATGTTTAATCGCTATCAGGAGAAGCTAAATCCTGTGCATGTTGTGGTTGTCCAGCCAAACCTGGATCCATATTCTGAACAATATGGTCTGGACCCTACGGATGTGATCGACAGGATCCTCAAATTATCTGACCAGAAAACCGACAGCCTGACTGATTTTGTTGTCTGTCCGGAATCCGCTATCCAGGATAGACCGCTTTATGAAGATCAGATCCTGTTTTCACGCAGTTATAAGCTTTTGAATGATTATGTTAAAAAATATCCTGATTTGCAGATTGTAATAGGTGCATCAACCTATAAGATTTTCAATGACAATGAACCCCTGAGCCATACCGCAAGGAAATTCCATGATGCTGAAAAATATTATGACGCTTATAATACGGCCATTCTTATCAGCCCCAATGACACTTTTCAGCTTTATCACAAATCAAAGCTGACACCTGGAGTTGAGATCATGCCATATTCCGAATACCTTAAGTTTCTTGAAAAAATGACCATAAACCTTGGTGGTACTGTCGGCAGTTTAGGTACAGATAATGAGCGAAGGCCATTCTCAATTCCTTCAAAATCGCTCAAAGTCGCGCCGGCTATCTGCTATGAATCAGCCTATGGTGAATTTTGCGGACAGTTTGTAAAAAACGGGGCCAATCTGATTTTCGTCATTACCAACGATGGCTGGTGGGGTAATACGCCAGGCCATCGTCAGCATCTTACATTTTCATCCCTCAGAGCTATCGAGACACGGCGCAGTATAGCCCGGTCGGCGAACACAGGAATTTCTGCCTTTATCGACCAACGCGGCACTATCCACCAGGCTACAGCATATTGGGAACAAGCTGTTATTAAAGCGGATATCAATGCCAATTCAGGACTGACCTTTTACGTGAAGTACGGAGATTTTATTGCCAGAATTGCAACTTTCGTCAGCATCATATTCATCCTGATAACCGTCAGTATCCGCATAGTGAAAGCTATTAGCCGAAAAGTTCATTATTAATTTGCTTTCTGTTTTACTGCTACAGTAATAAATCAGAAAAGATGGCGGAAAGGAATCAGCAATCGTTCGAATAATTTATCAGGGAAAGGTCTTTTTAACCAGTGTTCATAATCAAAGGGTTCAGAGTTTTTAATAGTATCTTTGATATGCACGCCCAACAGGTCCAGAATCTGTTGATTTCTTCCAATGATGGCTATTTCATGCTGGTATCTGAAACTTCGGTAATCAAAATTCGAAGAAGCAATTGAAAACACCTTGCTGTCAATTAATACACATTTGCCATGAAGATTACCGGGAATATAAAATAAAAATCCGACATTGTGCCTGCACATCAGACCGATGTATCTGTTTCGCAGGATATCCACCAGACGGAGATCGGAATGTTTGGGCATGATGACCTTCACGTCAACACCACGGTGGGCTGCATCTATAAGAGATTTTCGCAGCATGAGACCAGGCAGAAAATATGGTGTTTCAATAACAATTTCTTTTTTTGCGGATTTGATGATATCAAGGTATCTCTTTCTTAATTTCTGCATGGCCATTGAAGGCACATCCCTGATGATTTCAAATTCCCTGTGCTTGATTGTTCTGACATACGACGGTTTCTCAAAAACATATCTTTTATAAATCCTGAAATCCTGCAGGAAAATATGTTTAAAGTGAACTGCAATATCATCAACCATCCTTACCATCAGGTCCCTCCAGTCCATAGCATAATCCACAATATTTGCCGATCCCAGCCAGGTAATTTTATCATCAATAACCAGTATCTTGCGATGATTGCGGCGGTGATTCTTGGTAAAAAAGTCAATGAAGAATTTGATCTTTTTAAAGAACCTGACCTCACCTCCGGACTGGATGAGCTGGGTAAAAGAAGCTTCTGTTACATAAGCCCCCCAGGAGTCAATAAGTAATTTCACTTCAATCCCTTCTTTCGCTTTCCTCGTAAGGGCATCCCTGAATAGATGACCTGCCGGGCCATCACTGAATTTGTACATTTCCAGATAAATGTACTCCCTGGCCTGTGCAATATCATCAAGCATGAGGGCATAAAAGTCAGGAGCCTTCTCGAAGATCTGATAATTTGAATTACTCATTTTCACCCTGTGGCATTTCACTCCAAAGATAACAAAGCCGCTTCATTGTTAATCATAAACTTATAAAAATGTAGAACCGATTTCATACCTTTGTTTAATAATACCAGGACATATGCTCAAATCGATGACAGGCTACGGTAAAACGGTAGTTGATATCCACGGAAGAACCGTCATAATTGAGATTAAAACCCTCAACAGCAAGCAGGCCGATATTTCAATCAAAACACCTCTGTTATACAGGGAAAAAGATTCTGAAATCAGGTCTCTCCTTATTGAAAAACTCGAAAGAGGAAAAATCGATCTTACCATTTATTTTGATAAGAGCGGTGAAGAATCAAATTTTTCGATCAACATACCACTCGCAAAAAAATACTTTCATGAACTAAAAAAATTATCAAATGAACTCGGTGAAAATGATACTGACGAGTGGCTTCCTGTCATCATCCGTTTACCGGAAGTGATATATGTTGAGAAAGGGGAGCTGGAAACCGGAGAATGGAATAAGCTAAAGGAGTCCCTCCTGCTCGTCACAGAACAAGTTGATGAATTCCGGAAAAAAGAAGGAGGCATCCTTGAGAATGATATCTCTAACCGTGTCTCATTGATCATACATTCTCTTGACTACATCGAAAAAATTGAAAAAAACAGGTTACTTATTGTACGAGAGCGGCTTAGAAAGGAACTTGCATCCTTCAAAAATGACCTGGTTATTGATGAAAACCGGTTCGAACAAGAACTGATCTATTACATGGAAAAACTTGATATTACAGAAGAGAGAGTTAGGCTGAAAAAACATAGTGAGTATTTCATAGAAACCCTGAAAAATGGGACTTCCAATGGCAGAAAGCTTGGCTTCATCACTCAGGAAATGGGCAGAGAAATCAATACTATTGGCTCAAAAGCCAATGACGCAGCCATTCAGAAGCTAGTAATCGAGATGAAAGATGAATTGGAAAAAATTAAAGAACAGCTATTAAATATCTTATAGATGGCGGGAAAACTGATCATTCTCTCCGCTCCTTCGGGTTCAGGAAAAACTTCAATAGTTCGACAGGTACTTCAGGCCGGATTGCATATTGAATTTTCTGTATCATCTTGCAGCCGTCCTCCACGCCTCAACGAAGTAAACGGCAAAGATTATTATTTCCTCTCACCGGCAGAGTTCAGGGAAAAAATTAATCACAACGAATTTATAGAGTGGGAAGAGGTTTACCCTGGACAATACTATGGTACTATGAAATCAGAGGTAACCCGTATCTGGAACAACGGTAACCATGTCATCTTTGATGTGGATGTGATCGGGGGCCTGAATATCAAAAATTTATATAAGGAACAGGCTATATCAATTTTTATCATGCCACCATCTATTAGTATTTTGGAAGAAAGATTACGTCACCGGAATTCTGAATCTGAGGATAGCCTGCGTAAGCGTTTAAAGAAGGCGGATTATGAAATGACTTTTGCCGACCGGTTTGATAAAATTATTATCAACGATGATTTACCTATAGCAGTGGACAAAACCATTCTATTAATAAAAGAGTTTATCCAGGATAATGCCAGTTAGAAACATCCAAAAATGAGCACATTGCAGCGAAATACAGTTGGATTATTTTTCGGTTCTTTCAATCCTATTCATATCGGGCATATGGTCATCGCCAATTATATGCTTGAATTTACCGACCTGGAGGAAGTATGGTTTGTTATTTCGCCGCAAAATCCATTTAAAATCAGAGAAGGACTGCTTGCTGATAACCACCGGTATTACATGGTCAATCTGGCAGTTGAAGATAACTACAGATTAAAAGCATCAAATTTTGAATTCCATCTGCACCAACCTTCATATACCATCACAACACTGACATATCTACAGGAGAAGTATCAGAAAAAAAATTTCATTTTAATTGCTGGTTCCGACATACTTCCGACATTCGATAAATGGAAGAACTATAAGCAGATTCTTGAACAGTACAAGATGTATATCTATCCCCGACCTTATACCGAATCCCATCCATACGGGAATCATCCGGGCATCAAATTTGTCAAAGCCCCACTTATGGACATTTCTTCCAGTTTCATCCGTATAGCCATTAAAGAAGGGAAAAATGTATCCTTTCTATTACCACCAAAAGTGTTTGATTATATTACAGAAATGCACTTTTATGAAGAGTAGAAAACATTCTATATAAAAGTTAAAGTTAATCCGCAAGTGAGGATCCTAAGAGGTGCCATCAGTCACTTTTTTCCCTGATTGGCAACCCTTTCCATCTTCTTTTTTATCTCTTCTTCATCTCCAATGAAATAATCGCGAACAACTTTTAAATGATCATCAAAATCAAACACATAGGGTATGCCTGTCGGAAGGTTCAGATTGACTATATCTTTATCGCTAATGCCCTTGAGAATCTTTACAACGGCTCTTAAACTGTTACCATGTGCCGCGATCAGAACATCGTTGGATACTTTCAGAGCATCCATGATTTCGCGGTTCCAATAGGGTGTCAACCGGTTTACCGTGTCTTTAAGTGCTTCCGTTGCCGGTATCTGTGAAGACGTAAGTGATTTATACTTAGGATCAAAGCGGGGATGGCGTTCATCGTTATAATCCAGCGGAGCCGGAGGTAAATCGTAACTCCTCCTCCAGAGAAGTACCTGTTCCTCTCCATACATGGAAGCCATTTCCTTTTTATTCATTCCCTGTAGCATCCCATAATGCTTTTCGTTTAATCGCCAGGTTTTATAAACAGGGATCCACATCATATCCATCTCATCCAGCACCAGCCACAATGTTCGAATAGCCCTCTTCAGGTAGGAAGTGAAGGCTACATCAAAATGATAGCCTTCTTTTTTAAAGATCCGTCCGGCCTCCTTTGCTTCTTCAATACCATATTCAGATAAATCTATATCAATCCAACCCGTGAAACGGTTATCCTTATTCCATATACTTTCTCCGTGACGTAATAATACCAATCTCTTCATAGGTCGATGTTTTTTAAAATATTCTTTTTCAGAATATTATTGATAAAGTTTTAGGTATAAAAAAATTTCGGCAAAGTTAATAAAATAATCAATATTTTTACCCAAAACACTCACCTGATGGAATCATACCGTAAAGTCAATATTGTTCTTGGCTGGCTGATTTTTGTCGCTGCATCTGCGGTTTATATTCTGACTTCAGAGCCTACAGCCAGTTTCTGGGATTGCGGGGAATATATTTCGACTGCCTATAAGTTACAAGTAGGACACCCTCCAGGAGCACCTTTATTCCAGATCATAGGCCGGTTTTTTTCCCTTTTTGCCTTTTCTAACCCCCATCTTGTTGCAAGAATGGTTAACACTATGTCAGCTTTAGCCAGTGGCTTCACCATTCTTTTTCTCTTTTGGTCAATCACTATGCTGGCAAAAAAGATTATTTTACACAATAATGCGATTACAAAGGGGAAACTTTATGCTATAATTGGCAGTGGTATGGTCGGTGCGCTGGCTTATACCTTTTCTGATTCCTTCTGGTTTTCAGCTGTGGAAGGCGAAGTGTATGCCATGTCATCATTTTTTACCGCTATTGTTTTCTGGGCCATACTTAAATGGGAGGAGTCATCCGATCAGATGCATGCATTACGTTGGATCATTCTCATCGCTTATCTCATGGGGCTCTCAATAGGTGTTCATCTTCTTAATCTTTTGGCTATTCCGGCCATTTCATTCATCTATTATTATAAAAAGTATCCCAGGCCTACATGGAAGGGTATCATTAAAACCCTCATCCTTTCATTTCTCATCCTTGCCTTTGTGATGAACGGCATCATCCCCTGGATTGTCAAACTGGCCGGACTTTTTGAGCTGTTCTTCGTCAATTCGCTTCGATTACCCTTTAATACCGGTACACTGATTTATTTTCTGTTACTTGTCAGTGGGATAATATGGGGATTATGGTACACCAGAAAACGCCAAAAAGTTATCTGGAATACCTCTATTCTATGTCTGGCTTTCATACTTATCGGTTATTCTTCATTTTTACTGCTGATTGTCAGGGCCAATGCAAACACGCCTATTAATGAAAACAATCCGCGTGACGCCATAGGACTACTATCTTATCTGAACCGCGAACAATATGGTGACTGGCCAATTCTGCGGGGACAATATTTCAATGCGCCGGTCATCGGCCAGAAGAATGGAAAGCCGGTGTATACCAAAGACAAGGAAAAAAAGAAATATGTAATAACCGATGAAAAAAAGGGTGTCATCCCTGTTTATGATCCGAGGTTCATGACCATTTTTCCAAGAATGTGGTGTAATAATGAACCGTACTATGCCGATGGGTATGAGCAATGGGGAAAAATATCAGGGATTCCTGTTTCGGTTCCCGGGCGCGATGATAAGGCAAGGACTCTCCTTAAACCAACATTCACTGAAAACATCAGATTCTTCTTCAATTACCAGATCAACTATATGTACTTCCGGTATTTCATGTGGAATTTTGCGGGCCGTCAGAATGACAATCAGGGTTATGGCGATTATCTGGATGGTAATTGGATAAGTGGTATTCGATTTATAGATGAAAAGCGACTCGGACCACAGGATAACATTCCCGAAAACCTTAACAGCAAAGCCCGAAACCGTTTCTACATGTTACCATTGCTTCTGGGGCTCATCGGATTGGCTTACCATTGGCAGAAAAGCAGTAAGGATACATGGGTTGTAGCCCTGCTTTTCATTATGACGGGTCTTGCCATTGTCGTATATCTAAACCAGTATGCGCCTCAACCCAGGGAAAGGGATTATGCTTATGCAGCCTCATTCTATGCCTTCGCTATATGGATTGGTCTGGGAGTTTTATACTTTTTTGAACTGCTAAGTAAAAAATTCGATCAGAAGCTTTCAGCAGTTATTGCAACAACGGTATGCCTGTTGCTGGTACCCGGTATCATGGCTAAAGAAGGATGGGATGATCACAACCGGTCAGGAAGATTTATTGTATTAAGCACGGCAAAGAATTATCTCAACTCCTGTGCACCCAATGCCATTCTTTTCACTAACGCTGATAATGACACATTTCCGCTCTGGTACGCCCAGGAAGTTGAAGGATTCCGTACCGACGTCAGGGTGGTTAACCTGAGCCTGCTCAGTACCGACTGGTATATTGATCAGATGAAAACAAAAGTATATGATTCTGAACCTGTGCCTTTTTCCCTGACAAAAGACATCTATAAACAGGGAAGTTTTGACATCACATATCTGATCGAAGAAGATAGTCTAAACGATTATGTCGATTTAACCACTCTTATGGACTTGCTTGAAACAAATCCTGATCAATTCCAGTTTATGAGTGAGATGGGACGCATAGATTATCTACCTGTTAAAAAGTTAAAAATTGCGGTTGATTCGGCCTTGGTTACCAGTAATGGAACGGTACCACTGCATTTGGCAAACCGGATACAACCTGTTGAATGGAAACTGGATAAGTATGTCATTTATAAAAATGAGCTGATGATATTGGATTTATTGGCATCCGACAACTGGGAAAGACCGGTATACTTCGCGTCTACCACCGGTGAAGATGCTTATATCGGGCTTCAGAACTATTTCCAGATGGAGGGCCTTGCCTACCGGCTTATTCCGGTCAGAGCTGATGAAAACGTTAGTCTGACCGGCCAGGTCAATACCGTGGTCATGTATGATAACCTCATGAACAAATTCGACTATACCGCACTGAACCAACCAAGTGTTTACCTTGATGAAACAGCCAGACGTATGATATCGAATTTCCGTAACAGTTTCAGCCGTCTGGCAATAGCCCTTGTTCTTGAAGGCAGGTATGATTCAGCTGTAGCTGTTTGTGATCGCTGTATCGAAATTATCCCTGACAACTGCGTGCCCTATAATACCCTGATTATTCCTATTGCTGAAACTTATTATAATACAGGAACCTTTGAAAAGGGTAATGCCATCTTCAACCGCTTACTTGATTATTATGACCAGGAACTGAACTATTACTTCTCATTCGATGACATCAAGATTCAGGAAATGCAATCACCCATTCAACAGGCGTTGGCCCTAACACAACATATCAGTAAAATTGCCTCTGGCTTCAAGCAGGATGAACTGATCATAAAGGCAGAAGAGATACTTACAACTTACTCAGCCTTGTACATATCAACGTTTAAAAGGGAATAAAGACCATCAAGTCATAATTTTATCACCTTCTGCGCAAAAGAACCGGAATCCTGAATGGCCTTCAGAATATAAAATCCGGGATTGAGTCCAGATAAATTCAGTTGATGGGATTGGTGGGGCTGCAATGTCATTTCGAATTTTGTGTGCAGGCTGCCGTCGATATTAAATATTTTTATTTCACTCACAGGTTCAAATCCTGCTCTGAACCATAGCACATCCATAACGGGATTTGGGAAAATAAAGGGTCTAGATGGATCACCGAACCCCTGAATACTAAGACTGACAGTGCTGCCTTTTGAGATTATCCATTTGTCCGGGTCGAAAAATACTGAGTCAACATGAAAACCCGGTCTTATCATAAAAGACTGCCCTGAATATTGATGATCAAAAACGATAAGGGTATCGGCACTTTCTCCCTTGAACAATAGAGGAACGGGAAGTTCGAAAAAACCAACAGAGGGAAGTGACTGCGACTGGTTAATAACGACCTCAATCTGATCATTTTCCTTATAAGTACATTTAATAAAATAAACAGGAAATCCTTCACCATAGTACCAATCGCTAAAAAAGCCGGTAAGATCCTTGCCACTGACTGATTCAAGGTGTTGCTTAAGATCAAAGGTAGTGGCATATCCATAGGCAAGATCGGGGTCATTAAGATAATTCCTGAGGGCTGAATAAAAATTGTAGTCACCAATAATCCATCTGATCATGTGGAGTATCATAGCCCCTTTACTGTATGATAAACGTGAACTGAATATCCTGGAAACCGAAGTTGTATCCTCACAATATACCGAACCTCCGGGTTGACTGGTCACATAATTGATGTTATTCCTTTTCCAGATCGGCCACCAATAGCCGTCGAACATATGTTCATAGGTTAAGCCTGCCAGATAGGTAGCAAAACCCTCATTCAGCCATATCTCATGCCATGACCTGCAGGTTATATAATCTCCAAACCAGGAATGAGCAAGTTCATGTGCCAATATCTCATGATTAAATGTACCGGAGAAAGTTATTGTTTGATTTTCCATGGCTCCGGAGGCTATCTGCTGGGCATGTCCATATTTCTCATTTCCAAAAGGATAAGGTATAAAAAGTTCATTGAAAAGTTCCATAACAGGAATTACGCCCGGAGTGATTCCTTTTATTCTTTCCAGATCTTCAGGAAATACAAAATTCATTATTTCCAGAGAATCAGAATACACATTTACATAATCAGAATATACCGAATAATTTGTCACAGCAATGGCGATCAGATAGGTAGCTATCTGGTAACGGTGTTTCCAGTGATAAATCCTATATTCCCCGTTAAAAGTCTCACTAAACAGAATACCATTACTCGCTGCACAGAATTGACCGGGAGTTGTAATGAATATATCGACAGAATCTATCTTATCTGAAAGATCATTTTTGCATGGCCACCATTCTTTTGCAAAGTAAGGTTCAGAAAAAGTATAGATAATTGGCGAGCCATTGTGGTGATCCTGCATAAAACCTTCATATCCGGTACCGGATCCAGGTATACCCTGATAAAATACGATGATGGAATCTAACTGATTTAGAGGCAATTTCTCATCAAGAAAAATCTGTAGTCTATCGGTGATAGTGAGGTCATATCCTACATGCGTACCATGAAATTTTATGGAATCTATGGTCATTTCATGGAATAATTCAAAACTGATTGTGTCAACAAGTGGTTTAACCGTTCGGAAATAAGATGTCACTGATCCTTTAATATATTTTAACGAAGGATCAATGAACCAGTTAAAGCGATGATAAACCAGATCATAATTAGATCCGATAAAGTTGGGAGCATGTGGTACAAACCGGGAGATACTTTTCTGTTCGTTGAATGCTAATTCTCTGATGTTATCGATTCCCGGAGGATACTGGCAATAAGCAGGAATTGCTGCAAGGACAAGAAATGTGAAAACCGGGATTATCCTGATTGAAAAATTCATCATCTTTGTAATATCAATTATAAAATTACGCGAAAGATTTGAACATCAGAAGAAAAATTATACCGGTACTGTTGGAACTGGCAGTGGTCATTATCATTTTCTCCTGTGCCAATCCGGTTGCTCCGACTGGTGGTCCAAAGGATATCAGGGCCCCGAAGGTCGTATCCTGTGATCCGCCTGACCATTCCATACATTTTACTAAAAAAAACATATCGATCACATTTGATGAATTTATTACCCTTGACCAGCCGCCGGAAGAAAAAATCATCCTGTCACCCCCGTCAAAAAATAAACCCGAATATAAATTAAAAGGTAAATCACTGATCATCACACTCACTGATACGCTGTATAAAAATACTACTTATACATTTTTCTTTGGCAACGCCATTAAAGACATGAATGAGGGGAATCCTATTGGTGATTACCAGTATATATTTTCTTCAGGTGATTATCTGGACTCATTAACATTAAAAGGCAGTGTTGAAAATGCATTGACCTGCGAGCCTGAAAAGAATGTCTGGGTAATGCTTTACGAATCATCTGAGGATTCGTTACCCTATAAAGCTATACCTTATTATATTTCAAGGACAGATGATAATGGTAACTTTTCTTTTTTCAATCTGCGAAGCAGGGCATATAAGTTATTTGTTCTTAGGGATGCAAACAGTAACTATCTGTACGATCTTCCCGATGAGCAGATAGCTTTTAGTGACAGTTTGGTGGAACCGTGGATCCAAAAACCTGTCATTCTGGGTGACACTGACGCCTCCACACCTGCTAAAACACGGATATTCTATTTATTTCAGGAATCAGATTCCGTTCAACGCTTAATGGAAGCTAAAACAATCAGAGAAGGCTTCATCCAAATGGTATTCCGTTATCCGGTTAAGAATTTGGACATTCAATATTTGAATCAGGAATATACCAGTGACAGGTTTATTCAGTCAATGAACCAGGCCAGAGATACTTTACTGCTTTGGATAAAACCACAGATACCGGATTCTCTCAGTTTTGTGATCCGGGATGAAGGTATGGAACCAGATACTCTTAGTTTATCTCTGGCTGCACCCCGGAGAAACTTGAAATCATCTAAACGCGAGACAGAAGTGCCAAAACTTGTGTTTTCGACCAACCTTGTTAACCTGAACAGACTGGCGGTCTATAAACCTTTATTGCTGAACTCTCCCTATCCATTAAAAACCGTTGATTTTTCGCGCATCCTGCTCCTTGAGGGTAAGGATACAGTAAAGACTGTCATCAGTATGACTGATCCAATTGGAAGAAGCATTTGCCTGGAATATAAATGGAAAGAGAATAAAAGTTATGAGATGCTAATTCCTGATTCTGTTTTCAGCGATATTATGGATTACCGCAATGATTCAATAATTCTGAAATTTACTACCACTTCATATGCAGATTATGGAAGTCTAAAAATGGATATACAAACCGGAGTGGTAAATAGACAAATTATTATCCAACTGCTCGATGAGAAGAATACTATTCTGAATTCAGAGGTAATCACCACAGATGCAACTCTTGAATTCAGAAATTTGCTGCCTGGTAAATACAGACTCAGGGCTGTGATTGACGACAACCGGAACAGACACTGGGACACAGGGACATACTTATCCCATCAACAACCCGAAAAGGTCATTTATTACAGTAAGGTTATTGATATCCGGGCAAACTGGATATACGAAGAATCCTGGTCACTTTAAGAAATCAATCTTCGCCACATCTGTTGATGCAGTGAATGATTTCAGTGAGGGATTCACTTCTCAGTGAGTAATAGATTTTCTTGCCATCTCTCTTGGAGTAAAGAACACCCTTACCTTTCAAAATATTCAGGTGATGTGATGCCGACGCCTGTTCAATTTTCAGGTGCTTGTAAATCTCGGTCACGCTGAGTTTTTTCTTCTCTTCCAGTAATTCAATGATGGCAATTCGCATCGGGTGGGCCAAAGCCCTCAGCTTACTGGCTGCTGATTCTAGTTTTGTAATATCAAGGACTGTTTTCATTACTTAAGATTTTTATGCAAATATATGAAATAACATAATAGATCAGTAAATATGTACATTATTTATTTTTCAATTTGAAAATAAATCAATTATAGTGAACTTTTTTCCGTCAAATAGCCCTTTATCACTTAATTTGAGTTCCGGAATTACCAGCAAAGCCATAAAAGAGAGTGTCATATAAGGAGCATGGAGTACAGAGCCGAGGGCTTTTGCTTTTTTATCCAGCATATCATATAATTCTGCTACTTTATTTCCATCATTTTCCGACATGAGGCCAGCAACAGGGAGTGGCAGAATGAGCTTTTCATGACTATCGGCGAGTGCAATACCTCCCTTAGTTCCTATCACCATGTTAACGGCACTTACAATATCCTCGTCATTTGTACCCAGAGCAATAACATTATGACTGTCATGAGCAACAGACGAGGCAATAGCCCCCCTTTTAAGTCCAAACCCGTGAATAAAATTTACAGCTGGTTTAGAGGGAATATACCGGTTAATGACAGTCATTTTCAGGATATCCCGGTCTGTATCGCTGACAATTAAGCCATTTACTACCTTTGGATTAACCTTTTCACAACCTGTGATCAACTGACCGTCAATAGCTTTCTGAATCCTTATCATCCCGCTTTGTGCCTGAATCTGGAGGTCTTCAACCGAAATTCTGGAGGCGGTAAAACAATTTGGAAGAGTATCACTTATCGATTTAATGAGGCTGGTGCCATTTTCCGCTACTTTAATCCCCGTGATATATGTTCCCAGAACCTTAAAATCAGTAAGATTATTTATCAGAATAAAATCGGCAGGATCACCAGGCTGTAACAGGCCGACATGAAGATTATAGTGCTGAACAGGATTATATACACAACTTCTCAGCACTGTTATAGGATCATAACCTTTTGCAATTGCTCTTTTCACAAGGGCATTCATATGTCCCTTTTGCAGATCATTGGGGTGCTTGTCATCAGAACAAAACATGATCTTATCGGGATGCAGGTTTATCAGTTCACTGAGTTCTTCAAAGTTCTTTGCTGCACTGCCTTCCCTGATCAGTATCTTCATACCGTATCCGATTTTATCCAAAGCCTCTTCCAAACTATAACATTCATGGTCGGTGGAAATTCCGGCACCTATGTATTTTTGTGCGTCTGGGCCTGTAACACCGGGAGAATGACCGTCAACAGGTTTATTATACTTTACGGCAAGTGCTATCTTATCCATCACCACTTTATCATTGTTCAACACTCCCGGAAAATTCATCATTTCGGAAAGGTATTTCACCTCATCCATTTGCAACAGATAATCAATTTCAGATAGTCCGATAGAAGCACCGGCAGTTTCAAAGGGGGTAGCAGGCACACAGGAAGGAGCACCAAAATAAAATTTAAATGGCACTTTTTTCCCGTTCGTGATCATGAACAAAACTCCGTTCAGGCCCAGCACGTTGGCAATCTCATGCGGATCAGAGACTGTTGCGACTGTTCCATGCACAACAGCCATTCTGGCAAACTCAGAAGGCACCAGCATAGAACTCTCCACATGTATGTGCGAATCAATAAGGCCTGGCAAGATATATTTTTCTTCGGAAGTCCTCTCCTCCTTAACTGAAAGTATCCGACCGTTACCGACAGCCAATGTTCCCCTGAATATTTTTTTTCTGACAATATCCACAATATGCCCGGAAATCGTAAACTGACTATCGGATTTCATATGTATAAAATATTTTCATGTACAGGTCACCAATTATCATCTTTTTTGGCCGGTGGAGGCTTCATAAACTTCTTCAAACTTGCAATGAGATCCTTCATTTGTTCATCCACCTTCATAAGCTTTGGATCACAGGTTTCATTATATACCGGATCATTTTTATCCAGCCAGCGTTCAAGCGGAAAGCTTGATTGTGCCTGAAGCAGAAAGTTATCAAATGTATATCTGTACCTGCCATCCTTGAATTCGAGTTTGAACGAATATAGAATGGTACCCCAATCCATATTTATTCCTTCATTGTTTGAGGTATAGATTCTAAAACGGTAACTTCCTTCTATTTTACCTGTTTGTGGGTCTCTGACTGATGTAATGCCGGATGGATTTTTGTAAGTTTTATTGATCCAGTTGACAGCCCGGTTGAAAAAGTCATTTTTCGTTCCCTCCTCATAAACAACTTCCTGATAAACGATTAGTCTTGTATCCGGATCAACAGGGACAATTGTATCGGAAGAACTGACAGTTTGTCCGGCCATCATTTTAAGAAAACCAAGGAAGAAAAAACCACTTACCGCTAGAAATACATGCTTCCTCATTTTAAAAAAAAGTTATATTATATAGGTATTTATAATCATGAATATTTACGTCAGATCCGTAAAATTATTGCAAGTTTACATAACTTTTTAACATACCAAATAAAAAAGGCTGTACCAAAACCGGACAGCCTCAAAACCAAGTAAAGTTAATGAAGTCTTCTTACTTTTACATCATTCCTCCCATACCACCCATTCCCGGATCATGTGTATGAGGTTTATCTTCTTTGATTTCGGCCAGAACACACTCCGTAGTCAACAACATACCTGACACGGATGCGGCCTGTTCAAGAGCAATACGAGCAACCTTTGTCGGGTCGATCACGCCTGACTTATAAAGATTCTCATATCTATCCGTGCGGGCATTAAATCCAAAGTCATCCTTACCTTCTTTTACCTTCTGAACAACGACAGAACCTTCCATTCCTGCATTTTCGACAATTTGACGCAAGGGTTCTTCGAGAGCCCTAAGCACGATAGCAATACCAGTGTCTTCATCATCATTTTCGCCTTTTAAACCATCAAGAGCTTTCATAGCCCTGATATAAGCAACACCACCACCGGGGATAATACCTTCTTCAATGGCAGCCCGTGTGGCATGCAATGCGTCCTCAAAACGGTCTTTCTTTTCCTTCATCTCAAGTTCACTTGCAGCACCGACATAAATAACAGCTACACCGCCTGCCAATTTGGCTAATCTCTCCTGCAATTTTTCCTTATCATAATCGGATGTAGTGGATTCAATCTGTTTTTTAATCTGGTTAATTCTGGCTGTGATATCTTTTTTATCCCCCTTACCACCTACTATCGTAGTATTCTCTTTATCGACGGTCACTTTTTCAGCCTGGCCCAGATAGGATACCTGGGTATCTTCCAGTTTATAACCTTTTTCTTCAGAAATGACATTTCCGCCTGATAATACGGCTATATCCTCAAGCATTTCCTTTCTTCTATCGCCAAATCCCGGAGCTTTGACTGCAACGATCTTTAACGAACCTCTCAATTTATTTACTACCATGGTAGCCAATGCTTCCCCATCCACATCTTCAGCAATCACTATCAGCGGACGACCCGTCTGCACGACCTTTTCCAGGATTGGCAGAAGGTCCTTCATAATGGAAATCTTCTTATCATGAATAAGTATGAATGGTTGTTCATATACGGCTTCCATTTTATCTGTATCAGTCACAAAATAGGGAGAGATATAGCCTCTGTCGAACTGCATACCTTCAACAACTTTAACAGTGGTTTCAATCCCTTTTGCTTCTTCTATTGTGATCACGCCTTCTTTCTTGACTTTGCTCATTGCTTCGGCAATGAGTCTGCCGATCGACAAGTCGTTATTGGCAGAAATTGCGGCAACCTGTTCAATTTTCTCAATGCTGTCACCAATCTGCTTCGTTTGTTTTTTCAGGTCGACAATGACGGCTGCAACAGCTTTGTCAATACCTCTCTTCAGATCCATCGGATTAGCGCCGGCAGTGACATTCTTCAGCCCTGTAGTTATGAGAGATTGTGCAAGTAAAGTAGCTGTCGTAGTGCCATCGCCGGCTGCATCACTTGTCTTGGAGGCTACTTCTTTTACTAATTGTGCTCCCATGTTCTCCACGGGATCTTTCAGTTCAATCTCCTTTGCGACGGTAACACCATCTTTGGAGATGATGGGAGAACCAAAGGATTTTTCAATAATTACGTTACGGCCTTTGGGTCCTAAAGTAACTTTAACTGCATCGCATAAAGCATCAGCGCCTTTTTTTAGTCTATTGCGTGCTTCAATATCGAAAATAATCTCTTTTGCCATTTTCATAGTTTTTTAATAGTTAATAAAATTTTCCCTGATGATATTAGATAATTGCTACGACATCCGATTCACGCATGATAAGGTAATTTGTTCCTTCAATGGTTATTTCGGTACCGGCATATTTACCGTATAAAACAGTGTCACCAACCTTGACAGTCAGTGGTTCGTCTTTTTTGCCTTTTCCAATAGCAACCACTTTTCCTTTCTGTGGTTTCTCCTTTGCTGTATCAGGAATAATAATTCCGCCAGAGGTTTTTTCTTCAGCTTTGGCAGGTTCAATTAAAACTCGATCTGCCAAGGGTTGAATCTTCAACTTTGCCATAACTTGAATATATTAATGTTAAACAATAAAAATAAATGAATCCGAAAATTTAATCTGATCGATAGCAATCATATTTTATGCCAATGCCCGAAAGTAAAAAAAATGTCAGAATGATATGACATTCTGACACTTTTGCTAATATTCCTGGAATCATATCTTCTATTCCTGTGGGGGGGCTTGATAATCAACTGGTGGTGATTGTTCCTCGGCTGCTTTTTGCTGGATCTCGCTCTGAGGTACATTAGATACTTGTATATTCCTTGGAATGACCAGTATCGACACCAGACTCATGACTAAAAGAGCAATGGCTAATGTCCATGTGGCCTTTTCGAGAAAATCAGCTGTTTTTCTCACACCCATAAATTGGTTCGATGAAGAAAAATTAGAAGCCAGCCCTCCTCCTTTGGAATTTTGAACCAGAACCACAAGACCCAATAAGAAACACGCAATGATGATTAAAATAGAAATCAAAACATATATACCCATTTCCTTATATTTTTAATTGTAAATATAACTATTTTTTTAATTTCTCAATTTGAGCTGCAAAGTAACTACTTTTTTCTGGAAATTTCAATAATAAACGTTCATAAATTTTAATTGCCCTGGCAATATTTTCTTGTTTGACATAAATCAGGGCTAATGTTTCACTGGCGATATCATCATTTTCTGACGCACCTTTACGTGCAACATCAACCGGATTAAAAAATTCAGTCTTCGACGGAGTAATTTGTGGATTCAGTTTTATAAATTCTTCGATTAATTCCTGGTTTACATTTTTACTTGCCTGAGATTCTCTATCTCCTGACGCTGCCAGATCTAAGGCGTCTAACTCAGCAATATTATATTGGCTGACAGCTTTTTGCCGTTCTTTTTGTAATGATAACACCCGAATTTTCAATTCGTCCAACAGTTGTTTGAGCTCTGCAAGTTCCTCCGATTCATCTTTTATATCATCGGTATAGGATTCCATCTGTTTTTCAGAATGAGGTGTCGCGTACTGGTCCTGCATCATGAATTCTTTTTCCCAGACAGAATTTCTATTATGCTCTGATCTTTCTGACATTAACTTTTTAAGCTTTTTACGGTCAGATGCATATGCTGCAGCTATTTTCAGCTGATTGGGGAAATGGATATGGTTAATATTGACCAGATTCTTGGCAAAGAGAAAATGAATGGTCTGACAGTAAGGATATTCCTGAACGAGTGAAGAGAGGATGGCCAGACTTCCGGAATCTAATTTTTCAGGTAGTTTAAGCCATGATTCAAACTGAGTACGGTACATCTGACAAAATTTTCTATAATAAACCTCACTATATAAACAATGACAATGGTTACCAGTTAACAACAGCTTTGTTAAAAATATCCTGAATCAAATCCTGGTCAATCACATCGATCAATCCGTCTTCCACATCTGCCAGGCTCAAAGAGCTTTCATAGTCCTGGAATCGCGAAAAGGATGTCTCAAAATTCTGTGACTCATTGAATTTATTTACGAATTTGACTTTGACCGTGATGGTAAGCCTGTTCAGGGCAGCCTGTTGATTACTTTGAATAGCAACAGGTTGTGTGTTATAGCCCGATACCTCCCCTTCGATGAGCAGGTCACCATTATTCTCAACCAGACTCAGGTTGGTTTCCCTCATGAATTTATCTTTCAATGCATCTGTAAAGCGTTGGCTTAAAGTAGGCTGGACAAGAGCAGCCCGGTTTGGGAAATATTTTATGGATATTGTTTTGACCTCAGGAGAAATAGATGCACCTGTAAATGAATAAATATGACATCCGGTGAGCAACACAAAAAAACCTATGAATGTCCATCCATTGAAAATACCTTTCACTGCTTCCTGTCCGATATCAAATAAAGCCGATAATTTTGGAATATTCACCACTATCCAAGTTTATATTCTTTGATTTTCCGGTATAGGGTTCGTTCAGATATGCCCAGCTCTTTGGCTGCATTTTTCCGTTTACCGCGATATTTATCAAGAGCCCGCCTGATCAGGTCCACTTCTTTTTTTTGTAAAGAGAGGGATTCTTCGAGAACTTCCGGATGCTGAATGGGTTCAGGATATTGATCATGGTCTTCATGATGGATTCTCATTTCCTCAATATCATTCCCAACAGGTTCCAACTCATGTATTAATTGCTTAATAATCTGTGCATTATCTTCCTGAAGGCTTTTTGCAGAACCCTCATTGCGTAAGATATCAATTACTAATCTCTTCAAGTCAACGATATCTTTTTTCATATCGAAGAGTACTTTATAAAGAAGATCTCTTTCAGAAAATTCGCTCTTCACAGTTTCCCTGTTATCATAGACTACCGGTAATTCACTGTACTGGCTTTGTGGTAGATATTTCAGCAGGATGTCTAATGTAATATATCTTTTCTCTTCAAGTATAGAAATCTGCTCTGTGACATTTTTCAACTGTCTGACATTTCCCTGCCAGCGGTAATCCATAAGATACCTTATTGATTCGTCGTCCAGTTGCAAGGGTGGCATTCTGTATTTTTCTGCGAAATCAGTAGCAAATTTCCTGAAAAGAAGGATGATATCTTCTTTTCTTTGGCGCAGGGGAGGAACAAAAATTGGAACCGAGTTCAACCTATAATAGAGATCTTGCCGGAATGTTCCTTTACGAATGGCATCAGGTACGGTGATATTGGATGCTGCTACAACACGTACATCGGTCTTTATCACCTTGGATGATCCAACACGGATAAATTCGCCGCTTTCGAGCACTCTGAGCAGCCTGACCTGTGTCGATAAAGGCAACTCAGCTACTTCATCCAGAAAGATAGTTCCTCCATTAACCACTTCAAAATACCCCTTTCGCGATTCATGCGCTCCGGTAAATGAACCTTTTTCATGCCCGAATAATTCGGAGTCGATGGTTCCTTCAGGAATTGCACCGCAGTTAACTGCGATATAGGCTCCATGTTTTCTTGCACTGAGGTTATGGATAATTTGGGGGAACACCTCCTTGCCAGTGCCGCTTTCTCCAGAGATAAGTACCGTTAGATCAGTGGGAGCCACTTGCCTGGCAATGTCAATGGCCCTATCCAGCAAAGGTGAATGACCAATGATACCAAAACGTTGTTTGATAGATTGAATATCCATTCTCAGATTGCGTTTTTAGTAACTTATCTTTCTTTTATCGGCCGAATTACGATACAAAATTACTTAATTTTCTTTGAAATCAATGAATCAGAGATATAGAGTACACATACCGACTCATTGATATTGGCATAATAAAGAACTCTATTTCGCTTTCAGAATAGCCCAGTAACTATCAAAGTTAACAATTAATGATGGACAAAGGATATTTAATCATTTTTGATAACGATGATGCGGAGATCTTATATTATCTTGGAATAGCTTATTATCAGGATTATAATTACACGAAAGCCAAAGAAATATTAGACCTGTCAGAGTCATTATATCCCAATTACAAACAAAACAGAACAACACTCCAACAATTAAACCAGTGAGGTCTTATTATCTCACGGTGGCATGCAATTTTCCCTGAAAGGCAATTATCAATTTCTTCATGACCTGGTCAACTTCTTCATCTGTCAAAGTCTTCTCTTCATCCTGTATGAACAGACTTATGGCATAAGATTTTTTCCCAGATTCTATCTGATCTCCTTCATACACATCAAAAAGGCTAATTCGTTTTAACAGTTTTTTCTCTGTCTGATAGGCTATCTTTTCAATTTCCTTATACTGGATATTTTCAGAAAGCAGCAGGGCAAGGTCGCGTCGGACACCTGGAAACCTGGGAAGTTCGTGATAACTGATATGGTTTTCTTTTGTAAGATCCACGAACAGTTCCCAATCGAAATCGGCATAGAAAACATCCTGCCTGATATCAAATCGTTTGAGCACACGCTGATGTATCATGCCAAAGGAAATAAGTATCCTGTGATTGTATTTATAAACCAATCCATTGCTGAAAACACCGTTGGAAATGCCCTGACAAGATAAACGGGCAGAACAGATACCGGCTTTTAACAAAAGATTATTGACAATTGCTTTGACCGAATAGAAATCAACAAGGTCATCATCGGTATACCAGCTCTCTGGGTGTTTCTGGCCTGTCATAAAAACAGCCATATGATTATATTCCCTGTACCTGTCGAGGACATCAGATGAGGGAGGAGATTCAGAATATGAGAGATATATTTTGCCGAACTCAAAGAGCTTTAAATCCGGCATTTTCCGGTTGATATTGTGAATGATCGTTTCTAATCCGCCGAAAAGAAGTGTCTGCCGTAATACATTAAGGTCCTTGCTAATAGGATTGAGAATTTCAACATGATGCTCGGGTAAAAACTCATTTAACTCATTGATATACCCGGATGTCGTTAATGAATTATTCATGATCTCATAAAATCCGTTACCTGTAAGATAATCCGATATCAGATTCTGGATTTTGTTTTTATCCGGTTTTTCAGAGAATGAAAGGGAAGAATGCACACGATCCGGAATTTCTACATTATTATATCCATATATCCTGAGTATTTCTTCAATGATGTCAGCTTCACGAGTGACTTCAGCCTTGAATGTGGGAACAGATACATGCATACCTCTCCTTGTTTCATTCATGACCTCAACACCAAGGTCATGGAGGATATGCCTGATGACATCATGGTTCATTTTCTTGCCAATAAGTCTGTTAACATTCTGAAAATGAACATCAATTTCCTTATTTAAGGTCATCTTTGGATATATATCTTTTATCTCTGAGGAAACGCAACCCCCGGCCAGATCTTTTATGAGGATGGCTGCTCTTTTCAGGGCATATACAGTTCCATTGGGGTCAACACTGCGCTCAAAACGAAACGATGCATCGGTCTGCAATCCATGATGCTTTGATGTTTTCCGTACGCTTCTTGGGTTGAAATGAGCACTTTCGATGAAAATACGCCTAGTGCTCTCAGTCACTCCCGATTTAAGACCTCCAAATACACCGGCAATACACATCCCTTCATGAGCATTACATATCATAAGATCCTGTTCTGTCAATTCCCTTTCAATCTCATCTAATGTTATAAATTTCGTTCCGTGAGGTAATTTCTTAATGATGACCATATTGCCCTTGATCAGGTCTGCGTCGAAGATATGCAACGGTTGACCTGTCTCGAACAATACATAATTACTGATATCAACAATATTATTGATGGGTCTTATGCCGATAGCATTAAGGCGGTTTTTGAGCCATGGAGGGGAGTCGTCCACACGAATACCCGTCATTGAGACGCCCGAATAACGTGGACAAGCGTCCGTATCGTTGATGACAACCTGAATATCAAGGTCATGATTTTCAACTTTAAAGGATTCAATGGAAGGTAACAATAAATTCATTTTTGCGGTGCCTATACCAGCTCCGCCAATGTTATTCAATACAGCTGCAATATCACGGGCGACACCAATGTGTGACATAGCGTCTGTTCGGTTTGGTGTAAGGCCAATTTCATAAACATAGTCATTCCAAATATTAAAATATTGCCGGGCATGAGTACCTGTAACCGACTGAGGGTCAAGCTCCATAATACCTTCATGTGAAGTACCCAGACCGAGTTCATCTTCGGCACATATCATACCTTCTGAAAGTTCGCCACGAATAGCTGATTTCATAATTTCATAGGTTTGATTGCCCTCGTAAAGAATTGTACCCACAGTGGCAACAGGTACCTTGAGGCCTGTTCTGACATTGGCTGCACCGCATACAATACGTAATAATTCAGGTTTCCCAATATCTACCATGGTAATGCTCAGGTGATCAGAATTCGGATGCTTCTCACAGGATACAACCTCACCGATGACCACACCTTCCAGTCCGCCCTTCACGCCGAAAACCTTCTCATGGTTTTCCACTTCAAGACCGCAACCTGTCAGTAAAGTTGCCAGTTTTTCCTGATCAACTGCCAGATTGATGTAATCTTTAAGCCAGCTATAACAAATCTTCATGTGTATATAATAATGGTGAGTACAAATGTAAGGAAATAAATTCTGACAGGGTAAAATTACCGGATGAAATGTTCAGCTGATCAAGCCCCACTCAGTATCGTGACTGGTTAAATGCATCAACTGATCAGATAGTGGTTTATTTTCAGCATGTTCAAGTAATGGATCTTTTTCCAGGAGGCGGATGGCTATGTCTCGGGCATATTTCAGCAGTTTCTCATCACGCACCAGATCGGCAATTCTTAGTTGAAGGATCCCGCTTTGCTGAGTGCCTTGCATATCGCCTGGTCCCCGAAGACGTAAGTCTTCTTCAGCTATTTCAAAGCCATCGGAAGTCCTTAACATTGTTTCAATCCGTTTCCTGGCATCATGACCCAGATCGTCTTTGGTCATTAATATACAATATGACTGATCTGCACCTCTTCCAACCCTGCCCCTGAGCTGATGCAGCTGCGACAGCCCAAACCTTTCCGCGTTTTCGATGATAATGACGGTTGCATTGGGAATATCCACACCAACTTCAATGACTGTAGTCGCGACCATGATTTGAGTCTCACCCCGGATAAAACGCTGCATTTCAAAATCCTTGATTTCAGATTTCAACTGTCCATGGACAATACTTACTGCAAATTCAGGCAGCGGAAACTCTCTTATTATGGTTTCATACCCTTCCATGAGGGCTTTAAGATCAAGAGTTTCAGATTCCTGTATAAGTGGATAGACAATATAAATCTGACGTCCTTTTTTAATTTCCTGCCGCATGAAACCATACACTTTAAGGTGGCCAGACTCATAAAAGTGATAGGTCTTGATTGATTTTCGTCCTGGCGGAAGCTCATCGATGACTGAATAATCCAGATCACCATATAAAGTCATTGCCAGTGTCCGGGGAATAGGAGTAGCTGTCATGATAAGTACATGAGGAAGAATGGCATTTTTTTTCCAGAGACGTGCACGCTGTGCTACACCAAAACGGTGCTGCTCATCGATGACCACCAATCCGAGATTTTTAAAACTCACGGTTTCCTCAATAAGCGCATGTGTGCCAATAACTATTTGTAATTCCCCTTTAAGAAGCTGTTCATAAAGAATTTTCTTCTCTGAAGATTTTGTTGAACGGGTCAGTAAACGTATGGTAATATTCAGACCTGCCAGCAAACGGTTTAAAGATTCATAATGCTGGAATGCAAGTATTTCTGTCGGCGCCATCAAACAGGCCTGAAATCCATTATCAATAGCGATCAGCATTGACATCAGTGCAACCATTGTTTTACCACTACCCACATCGCCCTGAAGCAAACGGTTCATTTGTTTTCCTGATCCGACATCGGCACGGATTTCCTTCATTACCCTCTTTTGGGCATTTGTCAATGGAAAAGGCAAATTGCGGTAATAAAAGCTATTGAAATATTCACCCACATGAGAAAAGGGATGTCCCTGGATTTTACTTATCCGGATCAGTTTCAGCCTTAGTAACCTCAACTGAATATAAAACAACTCTTCAAATTTCAGCCTCGATTCGGCTTTTGCAAGAATTGGCTGATCCTTTGGAAAATGGATATTAAGTAAAGCTTCTTCTCTTGAAATAAAGCCAAAGTGCTCGGTGATATCTTTTGGAAGCGTTTCAGGAATATGACCTTTTGCTGAAGTAACAAGGATTTTCATTACCTTACTGAAACCCCTTGAATTAAATCCGCTGGCCTTGAGTTTTTCTGAGGAATTATAAAAGGGCTGAAAAGTTTCGCTGACAGCAGATGCCTGAGCATTAAAAACATCGATCTCAGGATGAGGAATGTTATAGCGACCACTGAACAGTGCAGGTTTACCGAATACCAGATATTCTGATCCCGAAACAAGTTTATCCTTTATCCATTTTATACCCTGAAACCATACCAATTCGATTTCACCTGAATCATCCTGCAGGGTGGCCACCAATCGGCTGGCAGGTCCCTTACCGACCATTTGAATATGCCTTAGACGACCACAAATCTGCACATATGACAGGTCATTGTTTATTTCTATTATTTTATAAAGACGGCTTCTGTCGATGTACCTGAAAGGGAAATATTCCAACAAATCGCCGAAGGTATAAATGGAGAGTTCGTTCTTAAGCAGTTCGGCCCTTTTCGGTCCAATCCCCTTCAGATACTCTACAGGTGTTGTCAGAAATGTATAAGACAATGGAGATGCAATTTATATCCTGACAAAAGTACGATTAACGGTAGACGATAACAAAAAAAATCCCGCTCAGGGCGGGATTTCTCAATGTATAAACAGTTTTTGACCATTAATATTCCCAGAGATCCTGTTCGTACTGAAATATCTCATTTTTAATTCTTTCCGACTCGAGTATGGCATCCATACCGGCTGCATAATCCGAAATCTTTCTGTCAAAAACATTATCTTCTTTGTAGATATAACTGCTGAACATACGCTTCCAGAAGACATCATCATAAGTTAAACGTTGGGAGCTGTTATGACGGTTAAATACTTCAGATTTAGCGAATACTGTACGTGCTTCGGGGAAATATATCCAAAACATCGGTTTGATGCCCCTGTAATTTCCATTTTCGTCATAGTCATCAACAATGGGACAGATACCAAGAATTCTGACATCCATCTGTGACCGTTGTTTGTCAAAAAACCAATCTTCTTTAATTCTGAACATTTTGACATCTGTCGGTTTAAATTCGGTAACAACAACGGTATCATAGTAGTCATAAGGAGGAGAGGTTCTCTGGAATTTTTCCACTTTACGTATTTCAAACGTTTTAATAAGCTCATTGTAATTGAGAGGCAGGGTAAATTCATCTGTACCCCCTATGGGTGCTTCATAAGCTATGATTGTACCTTCCTTTAATGCATCCAGGATAACCTGCATAAGACTTCTCCATTGATTGTGAGGGGCCAGGGGATAATAGAAAGGCTGATTCAATTTTTCCCTCATGTCGATCACCCTCCATATTCTCTTTTGCCACAAAATATCTGCTTCGCGCACATAGGTATAAGGTACTGGTGCTTTTGACAGTATAGTCATCTTATCATAGATACCATCTCTTGGAGGGTTATTTTCCAGTACCTGAGAATATGAGGAAAGACTTAACAGTGTGATAAATCCGACAATTAAATAGCAAAATAGTTTATTCATAATATCCTCCTGAAACTAATTATTATCTTAATTCCAATAATATACTTGCCAACCTGCGTTCTCCGTCAGGTCCCTGAGCAATAATATTTTCAAACCATACACGAGTGCCGGCACTGGCGGATTGAATGATGGATTTCATTTCCTGTGAAAGCAAATTTCCCTGAGCATTAATTTGCTGGGTTTCAATCCCTTTCTGGTAGACAAATGTGAATGATTTGATAATATAATTGAGGTCAAAATCAAAATCTTCGGGCATTCTGGGTATTATACCACCGGCGGCGACAAGTGAATTCTTATTTACTTTACCTTCTCTTACATTTGCTATGTAGGCAACCGGATCGGGAACTCTTTTTACGCGGAATTCAATGGTTCCCATATCCCGGAAAGTACCTTCATATTCTGCTTTTACGGTAACCACGGCTTTACCAGTAGTACCGGCCGGTATTCTAGCAATATAGTTGTACCCGGATTCGAGAGGCACCTGTGTCAGGGTGCCAACACTCATAGAAGCCTGGATTTTTTCGGAGCTTATGCCAGGAACCGAAATAGACATAGGATTCTCGACGCTGGTATATAGAACATTCATCTTTGTTGCTGAAACAGTCAATGAGGGTTTGGCAACAATATATTCATCCTTGAAAGAATAGCTTTGGATATCTCCGGCAGGGGAAGCTACACGGATAATTCCGGCATATTTTTTAATGCCGGCGGAAGTTGCAGGAAAGTTCAGCTTCACCACGCCGCTCTGACCAGCAATTTTGCGGGCGTTGGTGATATCCCTGACGGTATCGACACCTTCAAGGTAATAGACTTCCGGATTTCCTTTTGTATCATAAGCCGCCACGATGACTTCTGCTTCATATTTATCACCTTCCAAAATATAATTGCTTTTCGGAATGACCTTGGCAGCTATCTTGTCAAATTTAAAATCCTCTGCAGTTATCTGGCTATATAAATGTGAAACCACGTCAAATTCTGCATTTTTAATCTCCGTCACCATCTTATTCAGGATAGCCACATCAGCAGCAAGTACGGTATAATAAAACAGATGCTGTTCCCAGGTTTGTTTTTTACCATCCGCATTCCTGAAATCCCCTTCAGTTATCAATCCAAGCCTGTCGCTATCTGAGGGCAAATCCATATAGGCCAGCATTTGTTGCCTGAAGGCACTTATCCTTCTTTTAAGTGCACCTGCTGTTCCCTGTTCACCGGTAGTGGATCTGCCAAAGAAAAACCGCGTTGGTTCCGTAAAACGGTCTTTGGCTCTTATTTTGGAAAGAGGTGTGGACTTAGCTGACTCAAGGGTTTTCGTCCTTGCGTCAGTAGTCATGATCACAGTATATTTCAGACTATCCAGGTAGTTAACCATTGCATTCGACAGACGCTGAACTTCTTCAGCCTTCTGGTAATAAAAACCAACCTTGTTGGGATTAAGTGCATACTGCTGTTGGAATTTACTGTAGGTCTGATCAATCTTATCTGAGAAAGTCTTATTGGTAATCTCCATGCTCTCGTTCACCACAACAAAGGCATCGAGCATCTGTTTTGACACGTTTAATGCCAAAAGAGAGGTCAACACCAGATATATCATGGCGATCATCTTTTGTCGGGGAGTTTCCTTATATCCAGCCATTTGAATAATTTGTTTTAAATCGTGAATTATTCTTCCTTCAACTCATGCTAACTTAACATTCATTGCCGAGAGCATATTTCCGTATACTTTATTCAGGGCTGCAATGTTTTGTGCCAGAGCGTTAACTTCATCTCTGTATCTGGATGTCATCTCTGTTGAAGCATTCAGATTTTCAAGGAATTTTTCCAGAGATGCCTGCATTTGAGTCGTTGACTCAACCTGTTTTCCGGTCCCTTTCAGATGTTTATCATATATTTCATTTAAAGCAGACAGGTTCTGATGATATTTGGATGTTTTATCGACCGATTCATTCAGGCTGTTCAAGAGTTGATTCATAGTGATCTGAAGCTTACTGCCGGTTTCCACATTCTCATGAGAACCCAGAAGTTGCAACTCATAGTTGGCATTCAACGCGCCGATTTGATCGGTCATTTTCTTAAGCTGATCGTTAAAATCCTTCATCTCCGTACCTGAAAAACTGAGATTCTGTGTGGATTTGGAGATTTTGTCAGCTGATTCGGTATATTTTTGTGCCAGAGTATTGGCTGAAGTGACGGCAGCCTTTATGGAGCTTGAAAATTCATCACTGGCTGACAGGTTACCTTTAAGGCTCTCGGAAGCTTTTGAATAAACGGACGATAGATTGGCGACACTTTGCGAGGCATTCTTTAGGTTGTTAAAATGGTCCTCGGCTGTGACAATATCTTTATTAAGCACTTCGGAAGTCTGGCGGTATGATGTTGAAAGTTCGCCAGCTGACTTGGATGCATCTTTTATATTCCTGACAAAGTCATTAGTAGCAAAAGCCGCATCAGAAATGTCGGACAACTTTGCGGTACTCTGGCTCAGGTTCTTCAATCCTTGCCCGAGACTTTCGATCAGTTGCTGATCTATCTTGGCATTGGCCAGCATATCATCCAGTTCTTCAGTGGGCTTCTTTTTCCCTTTTTTCAGCTGAGAGTCATCAACACCGGTATCGTGATACAATCCTGCCAATTCCGGATAGACCAGACTCCAGTCAGGCTCAACATAGGGAGGCTCAAAGCCAGAGAAAAAGAATATCAGGGATTCTGTTCCCAACCCGGCAATAAGCATATAATCAGCTCCGGGATAATGGTTGATTTTAAAAAGTGCGCCCAGAATGACCACCGATGCACCCCAGCCATACAACCTGGACATAAAGTGTTTAAACCCTCTGCGTCTCACTAAATTACTAATACCCATAACTGTTTTTGTTTTGTTAAATGTTATTATGTTATAAAATTATTTTCAATTAAAAGGCTTCTATTTATAAATATAAGAAGCTTTAGAAGGATTATCATCTTTTTGTCTGCCGAGATAGTTTTGAACGCATCTGAAGCCGACATAAGCTTTTGCTGTATCCTGAAATTCATAACTGCGTGAATAGACTTGCAGAAAGTAAGCAATATCTTTCCAGGAGCCGCCTCTGATCACTTTACGTTTCAAGGTGGGCGGATCAGTTTCTTTAGCGTTGTATGTATAGGATTGATTCATATCCCAGGCAAAATTGTAAGCTGACTCATCAAAGGCATCATTAGTCCATTCGGCGACATTTCCTGCCATGTCGAACAGTCCAAAGTCATTAGGAGGATAATGTGCGGCAATGACGGTAGTAATACCACCATCAGCAGCGTAATTTCCGCGCAATGGTTTAAAGTTTGCCAGAAAACAGCCTTTACCATTTCTGGTATAAGGACCTCCCCATGGATAAGGATTAAGGGCATTGCCTCCTCTGGCAGCCCATTCCCATTCAGCTTCTGAAGGTAAACGGAATTCATTGACACTGGCATCCTCTTTCAGGGACAGGAAGGAGCTGAGCAGCTGAGACCTCCAGATACAGAAAGCTTTGGCTTGTTTCCATGTAACTCCCACAACAGGATAATTATCATAGGCAGGGTGCCAGAAGTATTTTTCGGTCATCGGCTCATTATAAGAATAGATATAATCATGGAGCCAACACAACGTATCCGGGAAAATATTAATGGTTTCTTTCATGATGTATACCGAACGGTCCGTCAATCCCTGTGGACGGTTAGATAAGGCTCCCTCCTTAATATCACCCTGCTGGTCAAAATCTTTTTTTGCAGCGGCAGCCAGATCAATCCAATAATATTCATAATACAGCTTCCTTGTATCGAATTCTTTCTTCCTGTAATATCTCTCATGTTCAGGTAGATAAAGTTCTTCAAGTGCTGCACGTTCTTCTTCTCCATCCCAAACGATTTCATTCTCCCAGTTGAGAAAAGGAGGATCATAAACTTCACCGGTTTTATCATTTTGTTCGATCAGATAGACTTCTGGTTTGATGACTCCCAGGAGACGGCGTGCAATGGAATCCCTTACCCAATAGACGAATTGTCTGTATTCATTATTGGTGATCTCTGTTTCATCCATATAAAAAGCAGCCACTGTAATGGTTTTGGGCTGCTGTAGTTGTGTATACGGCACATCCTCATCGCCGGTACCGATCACATAGCTTCCTGCAGGGATATAAGCCATGCCATATGGATCAGGCTGATAAAAACGAGGCCGTTTCTGTACACCAATGAGTTCCCCGTTCCCGGAGTTTCCGCAGCTGCTCAGGATTAAGAGAACCACTGAATAGAAAAACAGTTTCTTCATATGTCGTTTTCGTTTTAAATTCCAGAAAAACTTATTATAAACGATTACTGTCAGCTATTTATTATAAATTACCAAATTTAGAAGTATTTTTTAATTCTTTACATGAAAACTTTTATAAAAATCGGGTGTTCTTGTAACTCTGCCGTAATTTCTCGACATCCAGTCGGAACCGATACCCTGCCATAATTTCATGACTCCCGCTGCTCCTATTCCCTCCAAGTGTTGAGGTAGTTATATCATATGAATAGCCTATTTCAAAATTTTTATATTCCATGCCAAGAATGACCACCACTGCATCCTCGAATCTATAGCTTAATCCACCCCAAAAGCGTTCCTTATATTTCAGCAAGGCAGAAATATCGAACTGGGCTGATGCAAAATCAGTCTTTAACAGTACGGATGGATCAAGCTCAAATGACGGATTGTAAGGCAATGTATATTGATATCCTGCCGTTATATAATAATGTCTTTTTAACTGCATTTTAAGTGCAGTGTTTTGTGATTCGGCCAAAGGTTTACTGGCAGACTGAATAAGCTGTGACGCGGATATGCTCAAATAATACTGATTAGGAACTTTATAATAAGCCCCTAAGGAAAAGTCAGCCAGCATCTGACGTTCTGCACCCAGTTGGGATAACAATGGATCATCGTCAACGGGTTTGAATTTTGAAAAATCTATGGCTTTGTCGAGAAAACCGACCATAAGACCAATACCCAGCAAACCCGATGGTGTATTCAGATGATATGAATATCCGATTTTTACAGTTATGTTTTTTTCAAATCCCAATTTATCATTTGTAATAGTTGCTCCCAACCCTCCATGTAATATTCTTAACGGTCCGTCAAGCGAGATTGTATACGTTTCGGGAGCTACTTTGTTACCATCAACATCTTTAAAGCCTACCCATTGCTGCCGGTAGAGCCCGGTTGCACATATCGCTTCACTCGTACCTGCAAAACCGGGATTAAAAAACAGATGATTAAACATGTACTGGCTGAATTGTGCATCCTGCTGTGCAAAAGAAATCACCGAATAGGAAATTAACATTAAAATTACAGTGGCTTTTTTATACATGACTGTAATGGTAGTTATGCCTCTTTTTAAAGTTTGCTAAAATACTAATTTTTTATCTATTCACAAAACGGTGAAATAAAACGGCTTTTCAAGATGAAATCCCAGTGATTCTTTCAGTGCTATATCGATAAAAATTTGTACCCGTGCAAATAAGCACAATATATAACTTCATTTCCGCACAAATAGTACACTTAACAATGAAATTATTTGTGGATGTATGTTTAAGGAATCCCAGATAAGTCTAATTATTATTCTTTTGCCCTTTCCGGATGTAAATATAATGTTTTTTATTTTAAGAAGTCATGGCATTCATTCAAAATGAAAAATTGTTTTCCAGAAAATGGTTTTATGCATACTCCCTGATGGTACTGGGCTCATTCATTATGACAGCAGGCTATGCCTTTTTTATATCACCAAATAAGATTGTACCTGGTGGTGTATATGGTCTGGCTATTGTTGCCCATTATTTGACAAAGGGCGTTTTTTCTTTTGCTCCCAATGGCTTACCTATCGGGCTGGTCGGATTGGTTCTTAACATACCCCTTACCATAATCGGAATCAGAATTCTGAATGCAGGTCAATGCTTAAGTAATTTGATGATATCGTTGCCATTTGCAAAAATGAGCAGTCCAAACAGGATGATCATACCCACAATCTGTGCATATTCCAGGAATTTATCACTGGGTTTGCGGCGTGTGACGATCTCATAAAATATGAAAAGGACATGCCCTCCATCCAGAGCAGGAATGGGAAAGACATTTAATATGGCCAGCATGATGGAGAGGAAAGCTGTCAGCCCCCAGAATGATTGCCAGTCCCAGACTGAGGGAAATATCCGTCCGATAGTTATGAACCCCCCGACCGATTCATAGGCTTTTTCCTGTGAGAACAAGAGTTTGAGAGACTTAAGATAGTTACCCACACCCTGATATGCTTTGATAGTTCCGGCAGGAATAGCTGAAAATACTGTAAAGTGCTTTTTCTGATATTGATAATAGTTCTCCATTCCCTTAGGGAATACGCCGATCAATCCTGAAGCAGGAATGCTGACCAGCAAATGAAGAGTATCAGCACCCCTGACCAGGTCGATAGTGACATTTTGATTTTTAAAATTTTGCAATTCAGCACGGAATTCCCTGAAATATGGGATATATCTCCCGTTCAAACCGATAATGTCGTCATCAGGCATCATTCCTGCTGATTTTGCGGCCGACTCACCAGTGAATTCACTGATCTCAAAGGGTATGCGTGGCCATATAATAGGATCCTGTGACTTAATGAGTTGGCTGATGATACCTTCAGGGATGTTTATATCCATTGAATGTCCATTGCGTTCGACCTGAATAGTCTTGGCCTCTTCAAGGACAATGGTAGGCGTGATTTTAAGAAAGTCCTCTACTTTATTGTTGTCAATGGATAATATCTTGTCGCCATTTCTCAGGCCCATTTCCAATGCCAGAGAATCGCAGGATATACCATATTTGTTGACCTCTGATGTAGGTAAGAATTCTTCTCCCCATGTAAAAAGCATCAGGATATAAATGGCAATAGCCAGCAGAACATTGACCGTGACACCGCCAAGCATAATAATAAGCCGCTGCCATGCAGGTTTGGAACGAAATTCCCATGGTTGCGGAGGTTTTTTAAGTTGTTCCTTATCCAGCGACTCATCAATCATCCCTGTAATCTTCACGTATCCTCCCAGCGGGAGCCAACCCAGACCATATTCTGTTTCACCTCGCCTGAACCTGAAAACAGAAAACCATGGATTGAAAAAAAGATAAAATTTTTCAACCCTTGTTTTAAAGATCTTCGCAGTAATAAAATGTCCAAATTCATGAAATATCACGAGAATGGATAAACTCATCAACAGTTGTAAAATCTTGATCACAATCTCCATGTCAGTATCTGATTATTATGCAACATAAAGTAATAACATAACGTCTTTTCATTTGTTCAATAAGCCAATGGCCTTTATACGTGTTTCGGCATCGGTTTGAAAATAATCCTCAAAAGAGGGTTTCTGAATAAACGGAATTGTCTGCATACAGGTGGCAATGACATCAGTCATCTCCATAAAGCCAAGGGTTCCTTTTAAAAAGGCATCTACAACGATCTCATTGGCTGCATTCAATACGCAGGGAATATTTCCGCCCCTTTTCAGTGCATCGTAAGCCAGTACCAGATTAGGAAATTTTTCCACATCAGGAAGTTCAAAAGTCAACAGTGGATAATCTATGAAATTGAAACGGGGATAATCTGTTTTAATTCTATATGGAAAGGAAAATGCATATTGGATAGGGAGTTTCATATCCGGCAGGCCCATTTGTGCTTTCATTGATCCATCCTGAAACTGAACAATGGAATGGATGATAGATTGTGGGTGTATGATCACCTCGATCTGGCTGGCATCGAGATTGAAAAACCATCTGGCTTCGATGACCTCAAGACCCTTATTCATAAGCGTCGCTGAATCGATGGTGATCTTGTCACCCATATCCCAGTTAGGGTGTCTGAGGGCTTCTTCCTTTTTAACCTGTTTCAGTTCAGGGCTGGTTTTGTTCCGGAAAGGGCCTCCGGAAGCTGTGAGGTAGATTTTTTCAACCGGATTTTGAACTTCTCCTGCAAGGCATTGAAATATGGCGGAATGTTCCGAATCGACCGGGAGAATGGCGACACCCTTTTCACGTGCTAATCGTGTGACAAACTCACCTGCAACAACAAGGGTTTCCTTATTGGCTAATGCTATCCGTTTTCCTTCCTCAACAGCTTTTACTGTTGGCTTTAAACCGGCAAATCCAACAATTGCGACAAGAACTATATCGATAGACTCCAGCTCGAGAATTCCCAAAACAGACTCCTGGCCGGCGAAGACTTTTATATCATACTGTGAAAGTGCCTCTTTTACCTTGTGGTAATGGGTGTCATCACCAATGACCACCGCGTTGGGTTTGAACTCGGCAGCCTGCTCAATCAATAAACTGTAATTGCTTTGAGCTGTGATGACCTCACATTCAAAAAGAGATGGATGTTGCCGCAAAACCTCCAGTGCCTGACGTCCGATTGAACCCGTAGATCCTAATATGGCGATTCGTTCCTTCACACATTGTGCCTGTTTGGACTATAATAATTTACCATCATAATATTGTCATTTCTGTCACCCTTCGGTCCGGATTTCATTTTTTACTGTCAAAAAAGTATATAATCCTGCGGATTAATCGGAAGGCCGTTGTACCATAATTCAAAATGCAGATGCGGGCCTGTTGACAACTCTCCTGACTCGCCAATAATAGCAATGGGTTCGCCTGCCTTTACAAAATCACCTACTTTCTTCAGCAGAACAGAATTATGTTTATAGACAGAGATAATATTCTGCACATGTTGGACCATTATAACATAGCCGGTCTCAAGTGTCCAGCCCGAAAAAATCACCATACCCTCCAGTGTAGACTTGACTGCTTCATTCCTGTCGGCAACAATATCGATCCCATAATGGTTCTCCCGAGGACTGAATGTATTTGTGATGATACCCTCGAGTGGAGTAAAGAATAAAAATCCACTGATGGAGGAGCGGGCCGAATTCATTGATTCATTGTAAAACCGGAGATCATACATGTCCTGGCTTTCAAATTCCGCACGGAGAATAGAATCTTCCATCGAATGCCCTAATGTGACATTCTGATAATTGGCCTGAGTATCCTGTGGCAAGGAAAGGTCACTCCCCACATCAGCACCGCTGATGATATTTTTTAAATTCACAATATAGATATCCTTCAGCTTGAATTCCCGCTCAATAGAATCAGCACGAAGTTGGAGTTCATAGACTTTTTTTTGGAGGTCCACATCCATATAACCCGGAATATATTCTCTCAGAGGGGTGAAAGCGATAATATAAGTAGTAAGGAATATCAGCAAGGTTGCCCCTGCTCCAAGAGCGACAAAAACATTCAGACGGGATAACCTGAATGACACCTTTTCCTCATAGGTTTCCTCATTCATGATCACCAGGCGATACTTGTCATGAAGCTTTTGAACCCACTTTTTTTTCCTTCTCTTTCTTTCCCTGGGAACTGGCATCAGTATTTATTTATACCAACGAAAATTTCTGCAAATATCGCAATTTTGGGTAGTTTCATAAAAATAAAATATTTTTGCACTTTTATAGTTATAACGATAACGCAACGTTCAGATATATTCCTATCAGTGAAAATATCATCAAATCTCTTGAGTATCCGCACATCATATCCGATAAAATATTCAGCACTCCTGGCTTTCCTGTTGGTTAGCCTGTTATGGTCATGTTCCACCAAGAAAAACACATTTACCCGAAGGTTATATCATAACCTCACTGCACATTACAATGCTTACTGGAACGGCAATGAAAGTTTTAAAGAGGGAGAAATTGAACTTTTCAAGGCCCTTCAGGATAACTACACCCAGATCCTGCCGGTTTTTAATTATGGTACATCAGCCAATGCTTCAGCCATCAATCCATACATGGACAGGGCTATTGAGAAAGCCTCCATCGTCATTCAGCGACATTCGATGTATTTTAATAATACCGAGTATGTCCGTTGGATTGATGACAGCTATCTGCTGATTGGCAAGGCCTATTTTTACAAGCACGAATACTCATTGGCCAGAAGGACGTTTGACTTTATCATCAAGCGCTATAGCAATGAACCCCTTTCATACAGTGCCATGGTATGGCTAGCCAACACCTATAATCAGCAGGGAGAGTGGGATAAGGCCCAATCGCTCCTTGATCTGGTTCAAAGCAAAATCGACAAAGAAGCCGTACCACGGGATGTAATTCAAATGCTTCCTTTGGTTTATGCTGATCTATATATTAAACAGGCTAAATATGACCAGGCTATCACTTACCTTGAACGGGGTGCAGAAATTAATACAAATAAATACCTGGTGACAAGGATCTATTTTATTCTGGGTCAGCTTTATCAGCGTAAGAAAGACCTGGAAGCAGCTTTTGATTACTTTACGCAGGTTGTAAGACGTAACCCGCCCTATGAAATGGCCTTTAATGCCAAAATAAATATGGCCAAATCATATGATGTCACATCCGGCAGCCGAAAGATTATTACAAAGGAACTCGAAAAAATGATCAAGGATATTAAGAATAAAGATTACCTTGACCAGATCTATTTTGCACTGGCAGAAGTGGCTCTTCGGGAAAAGGATGACACCTCGGCTGTAAAATATTTAAAACTATCCGTAAGTAAGAGTTTATCAAATAACTACCAGAAAGCTATCTCTGCTCTTACCCTGGCTGATCTGTATTTCTCATATCCGGACTATGAAAATGCCCAGACCTATTATGACAGTGCCATGATGGTTCTGCCTAAGGATTTTCCTGACTTTGACCTTTTGCAGAATAAAACACTCCTATTGACCGATCTGGTCATAAACCACCGGACTGTTAAAGAGCAAGACAGCCTCCAAAAGATTGCCCGGATGCCGGAAAAGGAACGAAATGATCTCATCGACAAGATCATTGCTGATTATGTTGAATCAGAACGAAAAAAACAGGAGGAAGAGGCTCAGCTTCAGAGACAGATCGGCAATGCCACACAAGATTATACACTGAAACAAAATATGGAACGGTTATCGGGCGGGCAATGGTATTTTTATAATCCCTCAACGCTGAGCTATGGTTATAATGAGTTTATAAAACGATGGGGTAACAGGAAGCTGGAAGATCTGTGGCGTTTGACCAATAGACAAATCATGTCATCTTTCGAAAGCGGCGATGAGGTTGCAAAAAATGACACCATTGCTGCCGACAGCCTTAAACTGAATGATCCAAAAAAACGCGAAACCTATCTGCAAAATCTCCCAATGACCGAGGATCAGATGAAAGCTTCGACCGACATGATCATTGAAGCGCTCTATAAACTCGGGTATATTTATAAGGAAGGTCTAAAAGATTATAAAAAATCCCTCGAATCGTTTCAAACACTCATTGATCGATATCCTGACAATATCCATCTGTTGGAATCGTATTATAACATGTATAAGATTTATGAAGAACGGGGTAATCAGGAGATTGCAGATAATTATAAAAATATCATACTTAATACTTACCCTGATAGTGATTACGCCAAAATCATCAAAGATCCCAACTATAATATAGTTCTGCAAGCCCAAAGAAATAAAGCTGATTTGCTGTATGAAGAGACCTATCAGGCCTACATCAATGAGCAATATCGGATGGTTCAGATTTATAGTGATGAGGCCATCGCCAATTATTCACACCATGCTGACCTCATACCAAAATTTGAATTCCTGAAAGCACTGTCAAAAGGAAAAACCGACGGTGTGGATTCGATGGCATTCGGATTACAGAATCTGGTTATAAAATATCCTGACAATGAGGTCACGCCACTGGCACAGAATATCCTTGAACATATCAAGAACAAAGGGCTGGCTCCTGCTGTCACGGGAGCTTCCGGCGAAAAAGCTCCACAGGAAACCACCCAAGCACCATCACCATATATCGTTGATCCCAAGGCTCTCCATTTTTATTTGCTCATCGTCGATGGTACCAAAGTCAATGCTAATGCCACGAAGATCAAAATCGCTGATTTTAATCTGAAGTATTATAAACTGGAGAACCTCGCCATCAGCAGTATTTTGCTGGATAATCAACGGCAGATGATAACCGTCAGCAATTTCCCCAATAAAGAAAAGGCCATGGCATATTATGAAGCTATCACAATTAGTGATTATGTATTTTCCAACATCAAACCAGGTGATTATACACACTTTGCCATATCCGGAGATAATTATAAAACCTTCTACCAGATAAAAAATACCGACCAATATCTGGATTTCTTCAATAAAAATTATTTATCCGGAAAATGATGATTCTATGAGAAATCACAAGAACAAACTATTATTTTGATTTTGTTTATATTTGCAATACGATAATACTATGCAATTTACATTCATAACCCATTCAGAGTAATAAAAGATCAAACATTATGGCTAAAACAAATATACCCGAAACTCCTTCCATTAATTTATTAGGTGCAGGAACAACTGTAAAGGGAGATATCAAATCCACGGGTGATTTTCGCATTGACGGATCACTGGTTGGATCCATTAACTCCCAGGGAAAAGTCATCGTCGGTGTGACCGGAAAATTAGAAGGTGAAATCATCTGTCAGAATGCAGATATATCAGGTGATGTCAAAGCAAATGTAGTAGTCACGGAGTTATTGTCGTTAAAATCCTCAGCAAAGCTTAGCGGTGACATCACAACCAACAAGTTAGCCATTGAACCTGGCGCCAAGTTCTCAGGAACATGCAACATGGACAATGCAGGGTTTAAACTTCCCCTAATCTCTGCAGAAGATGAAAAACCAAAAATCAAAGAAAAGATCGCTTGATAATTATGCCAGATATTCCAGTATTGCATTCCAGATGCTTTTCATCATTCTTGCTGGTGTATTTGCCGGAGTAAAACTTGATGACCTGGTGAACATCAGATTTCCTGTTTTTACTATTATTTTATCTCTCGGTTCTGTAGTTCTGGCCATTTATTATGCAATAAAAGACGTCATAAAAAAGGATGACCCATGATATCAATCCTTCCCGGTTTTTTGCAACGTCTGATGATTTTTTCACTAATCCTTGGAGTGATTGTATATCTGATATGTTACTTTCTACCAGAGCAATACGTTTCACGTGCCCTGCCTTTTTTATTTCCTTTTTTCATGGCTGTCACACTGATTGTCTTCCATTTCCTTATTAAAACCACTGAAAAAAAACCAGGTAAATTTTTCTCAAGGATTATGCTCATCACTGTAACTAAATTATTATTCTTCATACTGGTTATGGTCATCTACATGTTGATGCATCCAACGGATAAAATACCTTTTATGATGGCCTTTTTTATTCTGTACGTTTGTTATACGATTTTTGAAGTACATTCTTTTATCCATTATAATAATAAAACAAGATACTGATGATTTATATCACCCGCCGAGAAGGATTTAATGCTGCTCACAGGTTATTCAGACCAGACTGGCCGGATGACAAGAATATGGAGGTATTCGGGAAATGCTCCAATCCAAACTGGCATGGACATAATTACACCCTTTTTGTGACCGTGAAGGGAGAAATCGATCCTGAAACGGGATTTTTGGTAAACCTGAAAGATCTGAGCCAGATTATTAAAATTCAGGTCATTGATGTTGTAGATCATAAAAATCTTAACATTGAAGTCGACTTCATGAAAGGAAAACTGGTTTCGACGGAGAACCTGGCAATAGCTATTTGGGATATCCTTGAACCCCACATTAAAAAGCTGAATGCCACATTGCACAGTATAAAACTGGTAGAAACCGAAAACAATTCTGTCGAATACTATGGCATGTCATAAATACTCATTTAATGCCTAATAATATGAACAATGAAAACATAAAAGAGATGCTCCGGGAAAATGTCATGGATGGTTATGAGAAGTTTGATCTTTACAATTACGAGATAATAGAAAAACTCGGTTTTCATTATAAAGAAATCCTGAAGCTTATTGGTGAAGATCCCACTCGTGAGGGTTTATTGAAAACGCCGGAACGTATAGCCAAGGCCATGCAATTTTACACGCATGGATACGATCTTGATCCGGAAGAAATGATCAGGTCGGCCTTATTCAAAGAGGATTACAAACAGATTGTGATTGTTAAGGACATTGAGATTTACTCTCTTTGTGAGCATCATTTGGCACCGTTCTTTGGAAAAGCTCATGTAGCTTACATTCCTGATGGTGTCATTGTCGGTTTGAGTAAGATTCCCCGGGTAGTGGATGCATATGCCCGTCGTCTTCAGGTGCAGGAAAGGCTGACCACACAGATCAAAGAATGTCTTGAGAAGACACTGCATCCCCTGGGCGTTGCTGTGGTCATCGAAGCGCAGCACATGTGCATGTCTATGCGCGGTATCCAAAAGCAGAATTCTGTCACTACGACATCTGATTTTACAGGTCAGTTTCAAAATGAGGCGACGCGGGCAGAATTTAACCACCTCATCGGATCTAAACTGCACTGATGATCCCCGGCTAGACGACAGTCATTTAATAGCATAGCCAATTTCTGAAGTCATTTATCCAGACACAATGACTGATGGCATAAAGTTTGCCGACGAGGTTGAACTTTTTTATGGCCAGAATGTTTTTAATAAACGAAATTAAAAAAGAATACTATGGAGAACGAAATTCGTCCGTTTAATATATCACCATCAAAGTCAGAAGGATTTGCTCTTACCAGGACATTCCTTTCCGGTGTATTTCTCTGGATGTTCCTGGCATTGGCAATAACTGCAGTAACGGCTTTATATTTTGCCAGTCATCCATCACTTCTTTCATATCTTGTCACGACCACAGGATTGACCACGCTGGGCTGGATTGTCATGCTTGCACCTATTGGATTCGTTTTACTTATGTCGTTTGGTTATCAAAAATTATCGGTATCAGCCTTGACTTTATTATTCGTGGTATATGCCGTTATCATGGGTATGAGCCTGAGTTTTGTTTTTCTCCTCTATACCAGTGCCTCCATTTTCAAGACATTTATTGTGGCTTCGGCCATGTTTGGCACCATGGCAATTGCGGGATATACGACAAAAATCGATCTGACAAGGTTCGGTTCAATCATGTTTATGGGTTTGATCGGCATCATCATCGCCAGTCTGGTTAATATCTTTCTAAAGAGCAACACATTGGATTTCATCATCAGCTTTATAGGAGTGTTGGTTTTTACCGGTCTCACGGCCTATGAAGTACAAAAATTAAAGAATCTTGGAAATGTAGTTGTATCAGGCTCTGAACCAGCGCGTAAGATGACCATTATGGGAGCCCTGACGCTTTATCTTGATTTTATTAATTTATTTCTATTTTTGTTGCGCTTTCTGGGAGACCGCAAGTAATTCTTTTCTCCTGTTGAAGTATCACTAAACAATCACACTATGAAAGCTTATATTTTTCCGGGACAGGGTTCTCAGTATGTTGGTATGGGTAAGGACCTGTTTGATAAATATGAGGGAGCCAGGAAATTATTCGAAAGAGCTAATGATATCCTTGGATTTCGCATCACCGATATGATGTTTAGTGGAACTGACGAGGATCTGAAACAGACAAAAGTCACCCAGCCGGCAATTTTTCTGCACTCTGTCGTTCTGACACGGATGCTGGGTGATGATTTTAAGCCTGACATGGTGGCAGGACACTCTCTTGGCGAATTTTCAGCCCTGGTTGCCAACAAGACTTTAAGTTTTGAAGATGGACTGCGTTTGGTGGCCAAAAGGGCCGAGGCTATGCAAAAAGCCTGTGAAATCCAGCCATCTGCAATGGCGGCCATTCTGGGACTTGATGATAAAGCCGTTGAAGATACCCTTAAAACCATCAAAAATGAAATTGTCGTGGCAGCCAATTTTAACAGTCCCGGACAGGTCGTTATATCAGGTACTGTCAAAGGGGTTGAAACAGCCTGCGAGAAGCTTAAGAATGCCGGAGCCAAAAGAACCCTCATACTGAATGTCGGCGGCGCTTTTCATTCCCCATTGATGGAACCGGCCAGAGTGGAACTGGACAAAGCTATTAACAGCACCATCTTTAAAATACCTGTATGTCCTGTTTATCAAAATATCAATGCGCAACCGGTAACCAATCCCGATCTCATTAAAAACAACCTCATTTCTCAGCTGACTTCTCCTGTCCGCTGGACTCAGACTGTTCAAAACATGATTGCCGATGGTGTGCGTACATTTGTAGAAGTCGGACCTGGGACGGTATTGCAGGGATTGGTCCAAAAAGTAAAAAAGGATATTGAAGCTTATAGCGCTAAACCAGGTGCATAAAAAAGACCTGTTCTGACACACTCAGCTGGTGCCTGAAACAATTATCTTTTCCGATACTGTTCGTCATAATATTTCTGGTAATCTCCCGATGTGACATTGTTTAACCACGCTTCATTCTGAAGATACCAGTCTACTGTTTTTTCCAGACCTGCCTCAAATTTCACTGAAGGACTCCAATGCAGTTCCTTTTGCAGTTTAGAAGAGTCAATGGCATAACGCTGGTCATGACCAGCCCTGTCTTTGACAAATGTGATCAGATTAGCTGATGTACCTGCAGGCCGGTTCAATTTATTGTCCATGATTTCACACAATTTTCTGACTAACCGGATATTTTGCCATTCATTACTTCCGCCAATATTATATGTTTCTCCGTCACGGCCATTGTGAAAGATCAGATCTATAGCCCGGGCATGGTCTTCAACATATAACCAATCCCTGATATTTTCGCCCTTTCCATAAACCGGAAGAGGCTTGCTATGCCTGATATTGTTGATCACCAGCGGAATCAGCTTTTCAGGAAACTGGAAAGAACCATAATTATTTGAACAGTTGGATATGACAACAGGAAGATGATACGTATGATAATAAGCTCTCACAATATGATCAGAACCTGCCTTTGATGCAGAATATGGACTGCGGGGATCATAGGCCGTTGTTTCAGTAAAATACCCTTCATGACCAAGTGAACCGTAAACTTCATCAGTGGAAATATGATAAAACCGTTTCCCGGAATAATTTTCTCCCCACGAGTGCCTGGCGGCATTCAGAAGTACCAGGGTCCCAATGATGTTAGTCATTATAAAATCCTTGGGATGAGCAATGGAACGGTCAACATGGGATTCGGCTGCCAGATGAATGACCCCGTCGAATCCTTTTTTATGAAAAAGCCCGTCGACAAAATCTTCATCCGAGATATCTCCTTTCACGAATTCATAATTCGGCTTATTTTCAATATCTTTCAAGTTTGCCAGGTTGCCGGCATATGTCAGCTTATCCAGATTAACTATACTGTATTCAGGATACTTATTAATAAAAAGCCTGACAACATGCGATCCAATAAAACCAGCTCCACCGGTAATTAAAATGTTCTTTCTCATAATACTATCGGGGTTTAAATATGAATTATTTTATCAATGTTACACCTGATAACTGTCGGCTGTCAACTGTTTTTGCCTAATGCCTTTTCCCATTCCCATGCTGAAAGGATCATCTCGTCAAGATCTTTTAAGGCTTTCCATCCAAGTTCCCTGTTGGCTAATGAGGTATCGGCCCAAACCTGTTCCATATCTCCCTGTCTTCGATCGACAATTTCAAAGGGCAACTTCATACCCGACACCTTTTCAAATGATTTGATGACCTCCAATACAGAATATCCGCGCCCTGTTCCCAGATTAAAGATCTCATAATCCCGTTTATTTCTACCTCGTATTAAACGTTGCAGAGCGACAATATGGGCTTTGGCCAGATCCGTGATATGAATATAATCCCTGATGGGGGTGCCATCCGGAGTAGGATAATCTCCGCCAAAGACCCGTAAATGATCGCGTTTTCCAATAGCTGTCTGGGTCACATATGGAATAAGATTATCCGGAACGCCAAGCGGCATTTCACCGATCAGAGCTGACTCATGAGCTCCTATCGGGTTGAAATAACGCAGGGATATGGCCTTTATTCCAGAGGACATAACGGTATCTTCAATAATTTCCTCTGACATCTTTTTTGTGTTCCCGTAAGGCGAGGATGCGGATTTAAGCGGAGTATCCTCACTTACCGGCAACTGATCAGGCTGACCATAAACCGTACATGATGAAGAAAAAACAAAAAATGCCAGGCTGTGCTTTTTCATCGCGTAAAGCAGGTTCAACAAGGCTACGATATTATTCCGGTAATACTTCAGCGGCTCTTTCACCGATTCTCCTACCTTTTTAAAAGCAGCAAAATGAATAATACCTGTCAGGTCACTATGTCTTCTGAAGAAGTCTGCAACTTTTTTTTCATCCGTCAGATCGAAAATTTCAACATCGGGTGATATACCGGTAATCTTTTTAATAGCCTGAACAACCTCGAACTTTGAATTGCTCAGATTATCAATGATCACCACTTCGAAGCCTTCCTGCTGGAGTTCAACAACCGTATGTGATCCAATATATCCTGTTCCTCCTGTGACCAAAATTTTCATGCCGAATGATTAAATACTAAAATTAATCAAAGTCCATCACACTGTTTTCACTTCCGCATGATTTTTTGCAGAAATGGGTGATAATCGCCTTTTAATCCGGAAGGCAAGGCATTCCGGATTTCATAGGCGATTCGAATACCTGGCCGTGCATCATGTACGGTGAAACCATCACCCTCCAGAATTTTCTTGTAGCTCACCGTATGCAAGTCGGTAAATCCTTCACTGAATTCAATCTCTTTTCCATCGAGAGTTAAAGAACGGTATGTTTGCTGACCTCTGGCCTTTATTTCGTCAGGAAGCAATTCAAAATCAAGGCTTAAAAGCCACCTGATCCGGGCATTTTTAAGGTATAAGAAACCGGCTACTGTTTTCTGGTCAGAAAAATGAACCGTACTTTGCTCAACATCCCCGAAGATGCTGGTTAACACATCAAAAAAATGTACGCCGATATTTGTTGCCACACCTCCTGATTTGATGATATCCCCTTTCCATGAATAGAAATACCACCGCCCCCTGCTGGTTATGTACGTGAGGTCAATATCATAAATTTTATTTTGCGAGGATTCGGAAATCTTTTTTTTAAGCTCCTGAATAACAGGATGGAGACGTAACTGAAGAATGACATTAATCTTTTTGCCTGTCTCTTTTTCAATCTCATCCAAGGCATCTACATTCCAGGGATTAAGGACCAGGGGCTTTTCACAGATGGCATGTGCATCATTTCGAAGGGTCAGCCTGATGTGGGCATCATGAAGGTAATTGGGAGAGCAAATGCTTATGTAATCGATCTTCTTTTCACCCTGTCTTCTCAACTTATCAATATGCCTGTCAAACCGTTCAGGTTCGGTGAAAAAATCGGCATCGGGAAAATAACTGTCAATTACGCCGACACTATCGCAGGGATCGAGCATAACTATCAGGTCGTTGCCGGTTTCTTTGATCGCCTTCATATGCCTTGGAGCGATGAATCCGGCTGCTCCGATGAGGGCGAATCTGACTTTGTTCATATTTTTTTTCATAACACGCAGGCTTTATTATCTTTTCATGACCTGGCCATCTTTCAGGATATAAACCTCTTTGCTTTCCGGGCATATAGCGATACCTTTATCATCAAAGTGAAGACGATGTCCATACTCACTCATCCATCCTACATGGCGGGCCGGATTTCCAACAACGAGAGCGTAAGGAAGAACAGGCCGGGTGACCACTGCACCTGCACCGATGAAGGCATAAGCTCCAATCTCATTTCCACAGATAATTGTGGCATTTGCGCCAACAGTAGCTCCCTTTCGGATGTATGTGCCGGTATACTTATCCTTACGGACCACAGCACTCCTGGGATTGATGATATTGGTAAAAACCACCGATGGCCCCAGGAATACATCATCTTCACAAATCACCCCGGTGTAAATAGATACATTATTCTGAACCTTGACATTAGCACCCAGCCTGACGCCGGATGCAATGAATACATTTTGCCCTATATTACATAACCGGCCAATAACAGCGCCGGTCATAATATGGGAAAAGTGCCATATTCTGGTTCCCTTACCGATCGTACAACCCTCATCGATAATGGCTGTTTCATGGCAATAATAAGTTTTGTCCATAGTATTATGAATTGACATATTCCAGGACAGCTGCCGTGATGTATTCCAGCTGGTCCGTGTCGAGTTCTGAATGCATTGGCAAAGAAATCACCGAACGGCACAACTTTTCAGTAAATGGGAAATCTCCATCTTTATATCGCGGATCTCTATATGCCTTTTGCATATGTAAAGGTACAGGATAATAGATCATAGCTGGAATATGTTTCGAATTTAAATACTGCTGTAATCCATTCCTGTCTATGTCGTTGGTAATCAAGGTATACTGATGAAAGACATGCGTAGATGCCGGGAACCTGTATGGCACTTTCAGCCTGGGATGCCCGACAAAGGCGCGGTCATAGAAATCTGCCGCCTGACGTCGTCTTGAAGCATATTCATCAAGATACTTCAGCTTAACATTGAGTATGGCCGCCTGGATGCTGTCGAGACGTGAATTCACCCCTACCAGGTCATGATAATATCTCACCACCATTCCGTGATTTACAATAGCCCTCATTTTTTCGGCCAGACGGTTATCATGGGTAAAAATAGCTCCACCATCACCATAGGCACCAAGATTTTTAGATGGAAAAAATGATACGCAACCGATCTCACCCATTGTGCCAGACTTTTTCTTTTGATCATCACTGAAAATATAATCAGCTCCTATCGACTGGCAAGCATCCTCAATGATAAAAAGGTGATGTTCCCTGGCAATGTTCATAATGGACTCCATGTCGGCACATTGACCAAAAAGATGCACAGGAACGATCGCTTTTGTTTTCGGTGTAATGACTTTACGAATGGCTTGAGGGTCAATATTAAAGGTTCCGGGATCTACATCCACAAGTACCGGCGTCAATCCTAGCAAAGCAATGACTTCTGCCGTAGCGATAAATGTGAAGGAAGAGGTGATCACCTCATCGCCGGGCTTTAAACCAAGTGACATCATGGCAACCTGCAAGGCATCCGTTCCATTGGCACAAGGAATGACGTGCCTGACGCCAAGATATTTTTCAAGATTCACCTGGAATTCCCTGACAGCCGGACCATTGATAAAGGCGGTGGAATCCAGGACTTCATGAACAGCTTTATCTATCTCTGTCTTAATTTTTTCATACTGACCTTTCAGGTCAACCATCCGGATCTCTTTCATGAATTGAATTTTACATAAAAACTGATAAGATCAACGATTAGTATATCAAGGCGGCAAAATTAATGATATTTTGACGTTCTGTGGAGTGTTCAACAAGTCAGATCAAATTTTCAAAACAACAAAACGTTATATTGTTAACTTTGCCCTGATTATACAAAGTCATGAACAGATACAGATTATTCATAGTGGCCATCTTATTTTCATTGCATGCCTCAGGACAATCGAGTATAAAGGATTCTGTCATTTCTATGTCGCTGATAGCAGCAAACTTTGGTTTTCATATTCCCGGAGGAGACATGGCAGACCGTTTTGGTGCAGATTTCAACATCGGCGGTTCATTTCTGATCAAGACGGGACATAACTTTCTTTTAGGTGCAGAAGGGAGTTTTATTTTCGGAGGTCAGGTCAAGGATAAGGATCTCATACTGGCTGACATCTCCACCAGCCAGGGTTATGTTATTGACAGGTATGGCAATTATGCGGATATTTTCTTTTATGAACGCGGCTTTTCAACTTTCTTCCGTTTGGGAAAAATAATTCCTGTCATTGGTCCGAATCCTAATTCAGGTTTGTACGCTTCCGGCGGCGTTGGTTACCTACAGCACAAAGTGCGGATTGAAAACAAGGAAAATACAGCTCCCCAGGTTGAAGGCGATTATAAGAAGGGCTATGATCAGCTTACAGGAGGATTTGCTATCAGCGAACAGGTCGGGTACCTGAACTTAAGCAATAAACATATTTTCAACTTTTCTGCCGGTCTCGAGTTCATCCAGTCATGGACAAAAGCACTGAGAAGCTATGATTTCAATCTGATGGGGAAAGACCTATCCAGGCGGCTGGATCTGTTCTTCGGGATGAAGTTCAGCTGGTTTATTCCGCTATATAAAAAAGCCCCGGATAAATATTATTATTTTTAATCTGACGGGGTTATACTACAATTGCTTTGCCCTGAAACAACAGGAAAATTTGCTACACGATGCATTATATATATGATCTGGTTCTAAAGGTTTTCTATCTGGCTATCCGTTGTGCCGGCATATTTAATTTCAAGGCAGCAAAATGGATACAGGGCCGGAGGAATCAATTCGATCATATCAGCCAGGCCATCAAAACCGAAAGGCCATTGGTATGGTTTCACTGTGCGTCACTGGGTGAATTCGAACAAGGACGGCCGGTACTGGAAGCCTTCCGTCGTGAACATCCTGATTTCCTAGTTCTGCTCACATTTTTCTCGCCATCTGGTTATGAGGTCAGAAGAAATTATCCCGATGCAGATTATATCTTTTACCTTCCCTTTGATATCAGAAAAAACGCTGAAAAGTTTATCTGCTATACTAAACCCACACTCGTTTTTTTTGTAAAATATGAATACTGGTATAATTATATTGATATCCTATTCCGTCATAGTATCCCGATACTCATGCTGTCGGCCATCTTTCGTCCAAATCAGGTGTTTTTCAAATGGTACGGTGGCTGGTTCAGGCATCAGCTGAAGAAAATATCCTTTTTCTTTGTTCAGAATGACCTGTCGGTCGGGCTGCTCTCAGATATAGGCATCACAAATGTCATGACAAGCGGCGATACCCGGTTCGACCGTGTATATGATATTTCACAAAAACCCGGATCTTACCCGTCACTTGAGACCTTTAAGCAAAATCACCCTCTCCTTCTTGCCGGCAGCACATGGCCTCAGGATGAAGACATCCTGACAGATTTTATCAATAACAGCAACGATGAGATGAAGTATATCATTGCACCCCACGAAGTTGCAGAGGAACATATACATGGATTACTCTCCAAACTTAAGGGAAATGCCGTCAGATACTCCCGTGCATCTCAAGAAGAGTTAAATCGGACAAAAGTGGTGATTATTGATTCAATCGGGATGTTGTCACACCTCTATCAATATTGTACGGTAGCTTATATTGGCGGAGGATTCGGCAAAGGCATCCATAATATACTTGAAGCTGCTACATTCGGTAAACCTATAATTTTCGGGCCAAATTTCAGCAAATTCCAGGAAGCCCGTGATCTTATCAAAGCCGGTGGAGCTTTCAGCATTGATAACCGGATTCAATTAACCGAAATAGTGATGAAATTATTTGAAGATAAAATTTTTTATTCGTCATGTTCTGATACTTGTCATCATTATATTGTCGACAATAAAGGAGCTACTGAAAAGATCATGCTGAAAATGAAAGATTTCCTGAATCATTAAACAAACCGTATTATGTTACACAAGATCAACAGACTGAATCAAAAAGATAGCACTATCCTGTTTATCAAAAATATACAGGACATAATCCCGGGTATTCTGACCAAGGAAGAGGCAGCATATGTAAAGGAACAACGGGAGAAGCGTGAAAAGGACACCATTGTGCTTAATCATTTAAAGAGGTGGCTGATCATCCAGTTCATAAAAAAAGAAAATGAAACTTACAGATACCTTGAAAACTGCCGGAGAGACGGAGATAAACTGCTTTCCCTGATAAACGAAAACAATATCAGCAGGGTAGTGATACATGACCTGGCAGGCCGACCGGAAGAAACACTTGCACTGGCCGAGGGTATGGCGCTTGGCAACTATCAGTTCCTTAAATATAAAACAGATCCTGAAAAGAAGAAGAATGCCCTGAAATCCATACATATCTTCTCAGAAAAAGTCAGCAAACAGGATATTGACACTATGAATATTATCATTGATGGGGTTTGCAGGTGCCGCGACCTTGTTAATGAGCCGGTTTCTGCATTGAATGCCGTCAATCTGGCGGAAGAGATTGAAAAAATGGGTGTTGTCTGTGGTGCCAAGGTGGAGGTCTTTAAGAAAAAAAAAATAGAATCTCTTAAAATGGGTGGTCTTCTGGCTGTAAATAAAGGGAGCTTGGATTCACCGACTTTCACTGTGATGGAGTGGAAACCGGTGCGGCCTGTCAATAAGAAACCCTATGTTTTTATAGGTAAAGGTATTGTCTTTGACAGCGGGGGGCTGAACCTGAAGCCCTCAGGCAGCATGGAAACCATGAAATATGACATGGCCGGCGCTGCAGCAATGGCTTCGGCAGTATATACTATCGCTATGGCTAAACTGCCTGTACACGTCATTGCATTAATGCCCGCTACCGACAACCGACCGGATGGTAATGCCTATGCACCGGGTGATGTGATTACCATGTTTGACGGAACAACGGTGGAAGTCCTTAACACCGATGCCGAAGGTCGTATGATCCTTGGTGATGCTCTGAGCTATGCTAAAAAGTATCAGCCTGAACTGGTCATCAATGCAGCTACTTTAACAGGATCAGCTGCCGCTGCAATAGGGAAGTACGGCATCGTGGCCCTGGCTATCCGCAGCGATGAAGAATTCCGGAAATTGAAAGAAAGTGGCAATAACGTCTATGAACGGCTCGTCGAATTCCCGGCATGGGAAGAATATGGGGAATTGATCAAGTCGGATATTGCTGATATTAAAAATATTGGCGGCAAAGAAGCCGGTGCCATCACAGCAGGCAAGTTTCTTGAACATTTCACCGATTACCCTTTCATTCACCTGGATATTGCAGGCCCGGCTTATGTCGAAAAAAGAGACAGTTACCATGGAACAGGAGGCACCGGGATCGTCGTCAGACTTCTTTTCGACTTTATGAAGAATAAATGCGTGTAAACACTCCATTTTAATCCTATTTTTGCAAAAAGATTTTTAGAAATGGATGTAAACGACCCTATTGAAGAACAGGAAGAACAATTCCCTGAAGAGAATGAAAGTGAAACTTTAGGCGGGGAAGATTTTGAACTGGATGAACAGCCGGAAGATTTTGAACTTGTAGAAGAGCCGGAGGATTTTGTAGTTGAACAGATTGAGGATACTGACGTGGTGGAAATACCGGAAGAAGAGACCGTAGAAGATGATGATCTGATCATCGAAGATGGACTTAGCTTTGACCAGGATCAGGAACGTCCTAATTTACCACAGGAAGAAATCCAGCGCTTCAGGATAGGAATTACCTCTGGTGACTTCAATGGAATAGGTTATGAAGTGATCATCAAAACCTTTGCTGATCAGCAAATGCTTGATCTGCTCATCCCCATCATTTATGGATCCGCCAAAGTGGCTTCATACTACCGTAAAGCCCTAAACATGACGGATTTCAACTTCTTCCCTATCCGTCGAGCCGAACATGCTGATCCAAAAAGGGTCAATCTTCTGAATATTTTCGAACGGGAAGTGAGGATCGAATTCGGAAAATCTTCAGAAGTGGCCGGACAGTTGTCTGTTCTTGCCCTTGAACAAGCTGTTAGCGACCTCAAAAACAACCAGATAGATATTCTGGTCACAGGGCCAGTCAACAAAAAAAATATCCAGTCACCTGGCTTTAATTTCCCCGGTCATACAGAGTACCTGGCCAGCAAATTCGGTTGTGAAGATTATCTGATGATGATGGTCTGGGAGAAGCTTAAGATCGGCTTTCTCACCGGCCATATTCCATTAAAAGATGTTGCGGGAAAGTTATCCAGAGAATTGGTACTGAAAAAATTGCGTGCCTTCAATCACTCCCTTATTAAAGATTTTGGTATCCGAAAACCCCGCATAGCCTTGCTTGGCCTGAATCCTCATGCAGGCGAAAACAACCTGCTGGGCAGCGAAGAGGAGGATATCTTCCTGCCGGCTATCCATGATGCCCTCGAAGAAAATATTCTTGTCGTCGGGCCTTATCCTGCTGATAGTTTCTTTGGAACACTCACTTATACAGGATTTGATGGTATCATGGCTGTTTATCATGACCAGGGACTTATACCATTTAAAACTTTCGCCTTTGATAAAGGAGTAAATTATACCGCAGGACTGCCTTTCATCCGCACCTCTCCTGCTCATGGCACGGCGTATGAAATCGCCGGTAAAAATGAAGCCTCTCCCGATTCGTTTCGCCAAGCTGTTTATCTTGCCATTGATATTTATAAGAAACGAAAAGAATATGAAGAACTCACTGCCAATCCTCTCCAAAAGAGTGAGGCGGCAGAGGAAGGGACTGACGGTGAGTAAAAATCCTTTGTTTCCTATCCTATGCCGGATGGACTAAATCAATATACTATCGGTCAGATCAACAGGATTGTCGGTGGACAACTGATCCTCACCGTAGATGTCGAATCACCTGTCAGTGACCTTCTTATCGACAGCCGCCGGCTGGTATCACCGGATCACTCAATATTCTTTGCTTTGAAGAGTCCGCGAAATGACGGACACTTGTATATCCCAGAACTCCTCGATAAGGGGGTACGCAACTTCGTTATATCGGATATTCCTGACACCATAAAACATGCTCATCCATCCCTCCAGGCGAATATTGTGCAAGTTGACAATACGCTGACTGCATTACAGCATTTATGTGCCAGCCATAGAAAACGTTTCTCTATACCGGTTATTGGAATAACAGGCAGCAATGGCAAAACTATCGTCAAAGAATGGCTTTTTCAGCTCATGGGAAGAGATAAGAATATGGTCAGAAGCCCAAAAAGCTATAACTCACAGATCGGCGTTCCTTTATCCGTATGGCAGTTGAACTCAACTCATGACCTGGCTGTTTTTGAAGCCGGTATCTCCAAACCGGGTGAAATGTCACGACTTCAGGCTATCATCCAGCCTGATATCGGCATCTTTACAAATATCGGACAGGCCCATGATGAGAATTTCAAAACAGTTGACCAGAAAATCAAAGAAAAACTGATCCTGTTTAAAGATACACAAACCCTGATTTATTGTACCGACCAGGTACTTGTCCATCAACATATCAGGGATGATGCCACCTTCGCAGATAAACAGTTTTTTACATGGGGAAATGATGCATTTTGTGACCTGATAATCTCTTCAGTGATCAGTCATCCACAGGGAACGACCATCATGGCCGAGTATCACAAAAACCATATTGAGATTACGATTCCCTTTACCGATGAGGCATCTGTTGAAAATGCCATTCATTGCTGGGCGGTGATGCTCTATTTCGGGTATGATACCAGGGACATTGCACCCCGGATGCGTATACTCACCCCTATCGCCATGCGCATGGAGATGAAGGAAGCCATCAACCACTGCTCCATTATCAACGACAGCTATAGTTCCGACATTAAATCACTTGGCATCGCTCTTGACTTCCTTGATCAGCAAAAACAACATACCGGGAAGACTGTCATCTTATCCGATATCCTGCAAAGCGGCAAGAAAGATAAGGATCTGTATAGCGAAATTGCCGAAATTCTCAGCAGGAAGAATGTCAGCCGGATAATTGGTATTGGACCTGTAATAAGTAACCAGGCCAAACAATTTAAAATGAAAAAGGAATTTTATCCTGATACAGATTCCTTTTTATCCGGTTTTGATGCTGCTTCGTTTCATGATGAAACGATCCTGCTGAAAGGCGCAAGAATATTTGAATTTGAGAAGATCAGCAAAGTATTACAGCTTAAGGCACATGAAACCATCCTTGAAATCAACCTGGATGCTCTCATTCATAACCTCAACTTTTATCGTTCCAAACTGAAGCCCACCACTAAAGTGATGGCGATGGTCAAGGCCTTTTCATATGGCAGCGGCAGTTTTGAGATTGCCAACACGTTACAATATCATCATGCCGATTATCTTGCGGTAGCTTATGCCGATGAAGGGCTGGAGCTTAGACAAACGGGAATCACAATGCCTATCATGGTCATGAATCCCGAGGAGCCTGGCATGGAAACCCTTATCCGGTATGATCTTGAACCGGAGATTTATAATTTCAGGGTTTTAGAACAACTGATGACTGCCATCAGGAATAGTAACGGTAAGAACGACCACCCGGTGTCGATCCATATTAAACTCGATACCGGAATGCATCGCTTGGGTTTTGAAGAAGAACATCTCGACGGACTTGTTACACGCCTTAAAAATGATCCGTTAATCCATATACAATCCATCTTTTCACACCTGGCCTCAAGTGAAAATCCTGAGCATGATGATTTCACCCTGAAACAGATTGAACGTTTCCGGATGATGAGCAGTAAGATTCGATCAGCCTTTAGCCACAAAATTCTTTTACATATTCTCAATTCAGCAGGTATTGTCCGTTTCCCGCAAGCGCAGTTCGACATGGTCAGGCTGGGCATAAGCCTTTATGGGGTGGATACCAGTAACGCAGAGCAACGGCACCTGATCAATGTCAGCACATTGAAATCAAGCATATCACAGATAAAAAAAGTTGTTGCAGGAGAAGCTATAGGTTATAACCTGCAAGGTGTGGCCAGCAGGGACATGAACATGGCGGTGGTGCCTATTGGTTATGCTGACGGGCTCAGCCGCAGGCTGGGCAACGGCAGAGGCAAACTCCTGGTTAACGGGCACTTCGCACCTATTATTGGCAATGTATGCATGGATATGTGCATGATCGATGTGACGGACATCACGGTAAAGGAAGGTGACGAAGTCATCATTTTCGGTGATGAATGGCCTATCACACGAGTTGCGGAAGATATAGGTACAATACCTTATGAAGTTCTCACTGGTATATCCAGGAGGGTCAAACGTGTGTATTTCCGTGAATAGTTATCCCGTATCACCATTATTGATGCGGGTGTTGTATCTGTTCATGGCCCGCTCAATCCCATCATGTACAAAACTTTTAATAGCTTCCACAGCCACCTCTATGCGGGGAATGAGGATCTCCTCCTCTTTTTTTGTCCACTTGCCAAGGACATATTCCACCTGATAACCCTTGGCAAAATCATCACCGATACCGATTCGTAACCGTGGGAATTCTGTTGTTCCCATCTGAGCGATGATATCGATCAGGCCATTGTGCCCGCCATCACTGCCCTTTGTTTTCATTCTCAGTGCACCCAGTGGCAGTGCAATATCATCAACAATGACCAGGAGATTTTCCAGTGGAATTTTTTCTTTTGCGAGCCAATATGTAATGGCCTTGCCGCTAAGGTTGACGTAAGTCGTGGGTTTTATCAGGATCACCTTACGTCCTTTGTGACTTGTCCGGGCGATAGAAACATACTTGTCGGACAGGAAAGACGCCTCAGATGCCTTTGCAAAGGCATCCACAGTCACAAAGCCGATGTTATGGCGCGTATTGGCGTATTCCTCGCCAATGTTACCAAGTCCTGCTATAAGGTACTTCATATATGGATAGCCCCGCCCCTTGCCCCTCCTCAATTTGGGAGGGGTTGAGGAGAGGTGGATTTATTTTACAGCCGGAGCAGCCGGCACAGCGCCGCCTTCTGCAGCAGGAATAGCCGGAGCAGCTTCACCTTCAACGACAGGCGCGACAACCCTGGTCACTTTCACATTGACAACGACATCTCTTGCTGAATCCAGCATCTCCAGATGTTCAATATGAATATCACCAACTTTTATGGAATCACCGATTTTTAACGGGGTTATATCCAATTCGATATAGTCGGGAAGATGCTCAACCAGACCCTTGACTCTGATCTTTCTCTTTTTCTTGTGTAGTTTGCCTCCCTGAAGAACACCTTCGGAGGTGCCTTTGGTCTTAAACGGAAGAGCGACGATTACTGGACGACCGGGCACAAGTTCAAGGAAATCGGCATGCATGACCACATCGGTAACAGGATGGTACTGAACATCCTGTAGAATGGCATCGTGCTCCTGGTTATCAATGTTTAACCTGATTTGAAAAACTTCAGGCGTGAACAGTACCTTTTTAAAGGCTTTTTCCTCCACGGCAAACTTGATCTGTTCTTTCCCCCCATAAAGCACACATGGGACTTTACCTTCCCTGCGGTGCATCCTGGCATCTTTCTTCCCTACGTTCTCGCGCTGAGAACCGCTCATAGAAATTGTTTTCATGATGTAGCAGATTTAATTAGTATTAATGATTCAGATCATCAAATCGAAATAATGAACTGATTGACTTATGTTTGTGTACTCTTCTGATCACGTCCGACAGCAAGCCGGCTGTAGAGAGAACAGTGATCTTGTCAAGAGGTTGCTTTAACGGTATGGTATCACTGACGACAATCTCGGTGAAAGCTGATTTTTGCAGTAACTCATAAGCTTGACCGGAGAGCACGGCATGAGTACAAAATGCCCTTATACTTGTTGCTCCCTTATCCATTATGAGTTTAGCAGCCTGACTGATCGTACCGCCAGTATCAATGATATCATCCACCAGCACCACATCTCTTCCTTTCACGTCGCCAAGAAGGGCCATCTGTGTAACTTCATTTGGTTTAGCCCTCTGTTTGTAAAGGACTACCATATCGGTACCCAATATTTTGGCATAAGCTGCAGCTCTTTTTGTGCCACCTGTATCAGGGGAGGCAATAGTCAGGTTAGGCAGGTTTAATTCCTTAAGGTAAGGAATAAAAATAGAAGATGCATAAAGATGATCCATAGGTATATCAAAGAAGCCCTGTATCTGGTCGGCATGAAGGTCAATGGTGATGATGCGTGTGATACCGGCGGCTGATAACAGGTTGGCCACCAACTTTGAAGCGATGGAAACCCGGGGCTTGTCCTTACGGTCCTGCCGGGCAAAGCCGAAATATGGGATGACGGCGATGATCTGTTCGGCAGAAGCTCTCTTGGCTGCATCGATGAGCATCAGCAATTCCAGCAGATTTTCTGCCGGAGGACAGGTCGATTGTATAATGAATACATCATTCCCACGCACATTATCCTCAAAAGAAGGCTGAAACTCCCCGTCAGAAAATTCGGCGACAATAACATTGCCGAGTTCTTTTCCGTAAACTTCGCATATTTTCTCTGCCAGGTATTTACTGGCGCGACCGGAGAAAATGTTCACTTTTGCTGCCATAACTTATAATTTAAATTCAGCTTTTAAGCGGAGTGCAAAGGTATGAAATTCCAAATTCCAAGCACCAAATCCCAAATAAATCGCAAATTCCAATCATTCAAATTTGCAGTGAATAAGAAACAAACATGCATTTTCAAAAATCATCGTGATTTTTGGAGTATGGATGCTAATATCTTACGAAGTTCAGTGGTCTCATTGATCAATTCGCCAAACTCCTTGACCAATCGATTTTCAAATGTATTGCTTGCCATGATTACCTTAAGCCAGTACTCACTTTCTTTAGTTTCTTTAAGGCTGATTTTCAGCCTTAGGATAAAGTCCTTTTTGCTAAGCGCTTCATTGGCTTCAATATAATTAGCTCCGAGAGAACCAGATGACCTAATCAACTGTTTTAAATCTTCAATTAAAAAAATCGTCAGCGGTATCTTTTTAATCAAGCTTCTGATTTGGACTGCATACTTTAAGGTCCTTTCCTCTAAATTATTCATCGGACTTTAATTATTCAAGTGTCATATTATTAATCCAATATTATTACAATTGTGACCCAATTTTTTTTGATTGTCTAGAATTTGGTAATTGAGATTTAGAATTTATTTGGTATTTGGTGCTTGGTTTTTGGAATTTATTCCAACTTTAGTGCTTATAATAAGGAATTTAATAATTTTGCCACACCCACACCCACACTCACACCCACACCCATGTCGCCCGGATGGCGGAACAGGTAGACGCGTTGGTCTCAAAAACCAATGGGCGCAAGCCCGTGCCGGTTCGATTCCGGCTCCGGGTACAGCTAATAAATGAAAAACCATGTATTACAGATTGTTAGTACATGGTTTTTTTATGAGGTGACGTAAAAGGTGACGAAATAACCCTTTTATTCGTTTATATCGACTTTCGTTGTGGAGGTAATAATATCATTCATTTAAAGGGGATCGTTTATTACAGGGCTTAATATTAAAGGGTACTTCTAAATACTAAAATGTTAATAACTATTTGAATATCAATATTTTGATATATTAATAATGCGTATTTTTGTATAAAAAATTGAAAAATGCGTAAAAATAAATCCTACGGACTATTTGATGAGCAATTTCGCCT